>CAMKSB010000010.1 GCA_946415335.1 uncultured Clostridia bacterium | reverse complement strand
TCATCAATTTAATTGCAAATACAGCGTAGGGTTCGGTCTTGACCGAACCGCAAGTTACAAGGGTTAGTTTTACTCTCGCGGTTTGGTCAAGACCAAACCCTACAAATCAGTTTTATTTTCAAAAGATCTAAGGCAACACCGCACATCTGATTCGTACGGTATTGTCCTTATTCCTCTGTGGTTGCCTCTTCGACAGCTTCTTCCGCCTTCTCGGTGGTTTCTTCAACAGCGCCGATCACGTCAGCCTCTACGCCGCCTTCGAGAACGGTGGTTTCCTCTGTTTTGGTCACTGTCTCCGGCTCCATTTCAAAGCCGCTGAGGAAGGTGTAGGGGAGACCGTAGCCCAGCGCGACTGCGGCAAGCGCGGTGATCACGCTGACGGTGCCGGGATTCTGTGCAGCGAAAATATCGCTGAGCGGCATGAACTTCGCCACGGAAGCGATGATGATGTACAGTGAGGGCAGCACCATGACGATCAGGGTGACGGGTGAAAAGCGCTTTACGGGCTTGCCGTCGCCGACTCTGGTCGCGTAAAAGATGAGCAAACCGAAAATCGCGTAGATCGCTACATTGATCACAGTAGCCAAGGTCGCGTCAAGGTTGCTGGTGAACTGGGTGAAGAAGTGCGCGCATACGATGAATGCGATGATCAAAAAGGCAGAGAAAAACAGATTGACGGTTTCTCTTTTGTCAGGTTTCTTCAAAATGATTACCTCCGATTTCAATAATTAATACTATTCTAGCACAAAACGCATAGAATTGCAAGACCGGAGTTATTGACCGTCTTTTCGTTTCGCGACAAAGCAAGCCCAGCCGTTTTCAAGGTGTTCTTCGATCACGTCGAAGTATCGGCTGACCTCTGCCTTGACTTCCTCGGCGCGTGTGTCGATAATTCCGCTCATGATGTAGACCGCGTCGTCCTTCATGAAGTCGCATACGCCTTTGGAGAGGAACTTGATCGCGTCGGCGACGATATTCGCCAGCACGATGTCAAATTTGCCCTCGACCTTCTCGGTGAAGCTGCCGCAGATCGCCGTGAAGCGGTCGCCTACGCCGTTGAGCGCGGCGTTTTCGGCGGCAGTTCGGACGGCTACTGCGTCGATATCCACGCCGACAGCGCTTCCTGCGCCGGTCAGCAGCGCGGCGATCGCCAGGATGCCGCTTCCGCAGCCGACGTCCAGCACGGTATCGCCGGGCTTCATGTACTTTTCGCACATTTCCAGACAGAGACGGGTGGTATCATGACCGCCGGTACCAAAGGCGAGACCGGGGTCGATGTTCAGGGCGATCCTGCCCTGTGTGTCGTAATTCTCGTACCAGCTCGGCACGATCATCAGCTTTTCACCGACGGGAAGGGGAGAGAAGTATTTCTTCCAGTTGTTGCGCCAGTCCTCCTCGGCGCAGTTGAGCAACTCGATCTCATGGTCGATACCCTCTGCGCTGTAGCGTTCGCTCAGAAAGGCGACCGCTTCGGCAGGCGAAATGTCCGGTTCCAGATAGATGTGTACATACGCCCTGCTTCTGTCCTTTTGGAGAAGCTCCTCGTCGATGAGGTCGATATGCGCGATATCCTCTACCGTCTGTTCCAGATTGGTGTAGTCCTCAATGTAGATGCCGTAAGGCACGACCACGTTCGCAATATCGCTCGCGCGGTCGATATCCGCCGCGTTGACGGCGATTTTGATTTCAGTCCAAGTGTTCATAGTATCAGTCATTAAACAGCTTTTTCAGCTTGTCGAAGAAGCCGTTGCGTTTGGCGTAGTTCTTTTCGGTGGTGGCGCTGTCGAACTGACGGATCAGTTCTTTCTGCTTATTGTTGAGGTTCTTCGGGATCTCTACGACCACGCGACAGTACTGGTCGCCCTTTCCTCTGCCGCCCAAGTGAGGGATACCCCTGCCCTTGAGCTTGAAAATATCGTTGGGCTGGGTGCCTTCGTGGACAGAATACTTGACCTTTCCGTCAAGCGTCGGTACAACGACTTCCGCGCCGAGCGCCGCCTGTGCGAAGGTGATCGGCAAATCGCACCATACGTCGTCGCCTCTGCGCTCGAACAGCTCATGCGGGCGCACGTTGATGTAGACGTGCAGATCGCCCTTGGGGCCGCCGTTTGCGCCGGCATTGCCGTGACCGCTGACGTTGAGGATCTGGCTGTCCTTGATGCCTGCCGGGATATTCACGTCGACGGTGTGCGGCTTTTTGCGTCTGCCGGAGCCGTTGCACTTGTGACAGGGTGAATCGACGATCTTGCCTCTGCCGTGGCAGGCGTCGCAGGCGCGCTGCGTCTGTACAACGCCGAACGGACTGCGCTGACTGATCGTCACCCTGCCGGTGCCGCGGCATGCAGAACAGGTCTTGGGATGAGAACCGGCAGCCGCGCCGGTTCCATGGCAGTCCTCACAGGTGTCTACGCTGGTGTAGCTGACCTTTTTGGTTGCGCCCTTGGCGCTTTCCTCAAAGGAAATGCTCACACTGATATCCACGTCCGTACCGCGCGTCGGCGCGTTTGGATTGGCTCTTCTTCCGCCAAAGCCGCCGCCGAAAATGCTGGAGAATATATCGCCGAAGTCCATGTCAACGCCAAACGGACTTCCGCCGGCGGCGCCTGCGCCGTAGTTGGGGTCCACGCCGGCATGACCGAACTGGTCATAACGCGCGCGCTTGTCGGCGTCAGACAACACCTCGTAAGCCTCGTTGACCTCCTTGAACTTTTCCTCGCAGTCCTTGTCGTCGGGATGGAGGTCTGGATGATATTGCTTGGCGCACCGACGGTACGCCTTTTTAATTTCGTCCTCGCTCGCGCCCTTTTGAACGCCGAGAACCTCGTAGTAATCTCTCTTGTCTGCCATATGTTACTCCGATATGTTAGTTTTTATGAATGATCGATCAAATGCATAAAATGCACGCAAGGGGAGCTGCGTTGGCAGCTCCCTGCTTGCTGTATGATAATTGCGGTAATTAGTTGTTGTCAACGTCGGTGAAGTCCGCGTCATATACGTCGGGACCGCCGTTGTTCGGCTGCGCGTCCTGAGTGGGATTGCCGTTGAAGGGGTTGCCCTGAGGAGCGCCCTGAGCCGGATTGCCCTGGGGAGCTGCCTGCTGATAGAGCTTTGCGGAAATATCATAGAGCGTTTTCTGCAGGTCGTCCTTCGCGGCAGTCGTCAGGTTGACGTCGTTCTTGGAGAGCGCTTCTTTGAGAGCCGCGATCTTGGTGTTGATAGCGGTCTTGTCAGCCTCGGCGATCTTGTCGCCGTTCTCGCTGACGAGCTTCTCGGACTGATAAACCAGGTTCTCCGCCTCGTTCTTCGCGTCGACCTCTTCGCGGCGCTTCTTGTCCTCGGCGGCATACTGCTCAGCTTCCTTGACAGCCTTGTCGATATCCTCCTTGCTCATGTTGGTAGAGGAGGTGATGGTGATCTTCTGCTCTTTGCCGGTGCCGAGATCCTTCGCGGAAACGTTGACGATACCGTTCTTGTCGATATCGAAGGTCACTTCGATCTGCGGGATGCCGCGCATTGCCGGAGCGATACCGTCCAGAATGAAGATACCGAGACTGGTGTTGTCGCGGGCAAACTGGCGCTCACCCTGAAGAACGTTGATCTCAACCTGCGTCTGGTTATCAGCCGCGGTGGAGAATACCTGGCTCTTCTTGGTCGGGATGGTGGTGTTTCTGTCGATGATGGTGGTCATCACGCCGCCCATGGTCTCTACGCCGAGGGACAGAGGCGTTACGTCGAGAAGAAGCAGACCTTCTACCTCGCCGCCGAGTACGCCTGCCTGGATAGCGGCGCCGATGGCAACGCATTCGTCAGGGTTGATGCCTTTGAAGGGCTCTTTGCCCAGGATCTTCTGAACAGCTTCCTGAACGGCAGGGATTCTGGAAGAACCGCCGACCATCAGTACCTTGTCGATCTCAGAGATGGACAGACCGGAGTCGGACAGTGCGGAACGAACGGGACCCATGGTTGCTTCAACCAGGTCTGCGGTCAGCTCGTTGAACTTCGCTCTGGTGAGCGTGAGGTCAAGGTGCTTAGGACCGGTCTGGTCTGCAGTGATAAAGGGCAGGTTGATGTTGGTGGTGGTAACGCTGGAAAGCTCTATCTTTGCCTTCTCAGCCGCTTCGGTCAGACGCTTCATAGCGGTCTTGTCGGGTGAGAGGTCAATGCCGTACTCGGATTTGAAGCTGGAGATCATCCAGTCGATAACGCGCTTGTCAAAGTCGTCGCCGCCGAGACGGTTGTTACCGGCGGTTGCCAGAACCTCCTGCACACCGTCGCCCATCTCGATGATGGAAACGTCGAAGGTACCGCCGCCGAGGTCATATACCAGAACCTTCTGGTCGTTTTCTTTGTCAACGCCGTAGGAAAGCGCTGCCGCGGTCGGCTCGTTGATGATTCTCTTGACGTCCAGACCGGCGATCCTGCCTGCGTCCTTGGTCGCCTGACGCTGCGCGTCGGTAAAGTACGCCGGAACGGTGATGACCGCCTGGGTAACCGTCTCACCGAGGTAAGCCTCGGCGTCTGCTTTCAGCTTGGAGAGGATCATGGAAGAGATCTCCTGCGGCGTGTAACTCTTGCCGTCGATGGTGACCTTCCGGGTCGTACCCATGTCTCTCTTGATGGAAGAGATAGTTCTGTCGGGGTTGGTAACTGCCTGACGCTTAGCTACCTCGCCGACCATTCTTTCGCCGTCCTTGGAAAACGCTACAACGGACGGGGTGGTTCTTGCGCCTTCTGCGTTGGTGATAACGACGGGTTCGCCGCCTTCGATAACTGCTACGCAAGAGTTAGTGGTTCCTAAATCTATACCGATTGTTTTTGCCATAATAAAATTCCTCCTATAATCTGTAGGGTTCGGTTATGACCGAACCGAGCTTTTTGGTTATACGTTGGTTGTTAGCTCACGACCTGAACCATCGCGTGACGGATGACCTTGTCGCCGATTTTGTAACCGGTCTGGAATACCGCCGCGATCTTATCGGAATCGATTTCGTCGCTCTCTATGGTCGCGATCGCTTCGTGCAGCTTCGGATCAAAGTCGTCGCCGACGGCGCCGTAGCTTTCGACCTTGAGTTTCTCAAAGGAACGGTCAAGCTGCGATTGGATCAGCTCGATGCCCTTGAGCACCTCCGGATCCGCGTCCTTAAGGTTTTCGAGCGCTCTGCCTACGCTGTCCGCGACCGGAAGCAACTCGGAAATTGCCTTGGCTGTCGCGTCGTCGTAGATGGAGAGCTTCTCGTTGGCAGTGCGCTTGCGGTAATTGTCGTATTCCGCTGCCAGCCGCCAGTATTTGTCCTTTTGCTGTTCTAGTTCTTCACGCAGCTTTTCAAGCTCCGCGTTCTCCGGGACTTCCTCCGGCTCCAAAACCTCCGCCTCAACAGGCTCGGTTTCTGTTACCTCTTCGGTTTCTGCGGCGGTAGTCTCCGCCTTGGGCTCCTTGGAAGCCTCCGCTTTCTTTTTCTTTGCCATTTATCTCATCTCCCTTGCGGTACGTCCGCAGTTTCTATCCCAGATGTGGTTGTTATGCGGAAATCAGTTCTTCGATCATCTCGCCGGCACATTGTGCGATACCTTCCAGGATCGCGATCGTGCGTGCGTAATCTGTGCGCAGCGGTGCGATGGCTGCCAGCAGTCCCGACGGGTTGCCGCCGATACTGTAGCGCGTCGAGAACAGCGCGCTGTTCTTCAGCTCCACCCGGCTGTTTTCTTTGCCGATGGTGACGGCTGTGCGCTGCGGTCTGCGCTCCAAGAGCAGTGCGAGGTCGTTCTCGTTCTGCAAAAACTCCACCAGCTCGCGGTTGACCATACCGCTGCCCGACAGGTCGAAAATCAGCTTGCTCAGGCTGCTGTGCCGGATGCTGACCTTGCTGGCGAGCTGCGCCGCTTCCAGTATCGCGATGAGCGCCGGCGGCAGGAACAGCGAAAACTCGCCGAACCGCACGGCTGCGGTCTGGATAAACGGTTGTCCGACGGCAGTGACCGCCACGCCTGCGAAGGTTTCGTTGACCGCGCGGTCAAGAAACTGCAGCAGTGTCGGCGTCAGCACAAAATCACAGCGGAACAGCTTGGTGCGGATAATGCCGTTGGAGCAAATCAGCACCGCCATTGCGGATTGAGCGCCCGTCTGGACAAAGCTGATTTTGCGAATCCGGCAGTCATCCGGATTCGGAGTGGTAGCGAGTGCAAGCGATCCGGTCAGCCTTTCGCTCAGGTCAGCCGCGCTCTGGAGAATATCCTCCGGAGAATCGGCGCGGCGGCTCAGGCTGTCGCGGATGGTGGTCATCGCTCCTTCCGAGAGCGGCGTGACGCGCATCACATGATCAATGTAATAGCGGTAGCCCTGCTCGGTCGGGATTCGTCCGGCGGAGGTGTGCGGCTGTCTGAGATAGCCGCGTCCCGTCAACTCCGCCATATCGTTGCGGACGGTCGCGGAACTGACGTTCAGTCCGGTTTCGTCCAGCAGCGACTTGGAGCCTACCGGCTCGCCGGTGCTGATGAAGCTTTCGACGATCGCCGCTAAAACCTGTTGCTTTCGCGCGGCAGGAGTCATGGGAAATCCCCCTTTCGTCCGGGCTTCTTTATGCGTTTTAGCACTCTCGTTGGTTGAGTGCTAACTGACTGTATCTTTACTATAACCCCAAAGTCAGAAAAAGTCAATAGTTTTGGAAAAACTTTTTTACCTTTCACAAAAGTTTCACCCCGCTTTCACATTGGACTTGCTTTTTCTCGTGCGGTGATATACAATATAATTAGTATAGGCAATACCGCATAATTTAGGTGTGCGGATTGCGAAGTAAGATTTTTCATCAGGTTGGTCAAAAAATCGAGGTAAGGCTGTCGCCTTGCCGAGACTTTTTTGGGCGAGCTGATGGAATAAGATTCAAGCAAGGCGTGCGCCGCAAATTGTGCGGTGTTGCCTGTAGGCGGCAAGGAGGGATTACATGCCGTTTTTATCCTATTTTTATGTGTTTCTCTGGGCAGCGCTCGCGATCCTCTGCTTCTTCATCGGCAGAAAGATGGGACTTGCGGGATATTTGCTTGCTCTCTTCTTTGTATTCATGACGGTATGGTACGGTCTGCGCGCCTTTGGCGGTCTGGCGGTCTTTGACGGTGTGCTCGGTATCGTATTCCGCTGCGCGCTGCTGGTGTTCCTGGTGGTGATCGTCTTTGTCTGGGTACGCGGCAGAAAAGCGCAGAACAAAAACAATCAGAAAATACCTCACGCCGAGGACTGTCACTGCGAGCATTGCGATCACGACGACCGCGAGTGATTCCGTCATCTAGTGAGCACGATTTGGACTATCACAATATCTAGTTATGAACGCCGCAAATTCACAAAAACCGCAGTTTTTTTGAAAAAACGCTTGATTTTTAGCGGTATCTATGCTAAAATAACACTTGTATGACTGCTACTTTAAGGAGGTGGGACAATGCCCAACATTAAATCCGCAAAAAAGCGTGTTAAGGTAATCGCTACTAAGACTGCCCGCAACAAGGCTGCAAAGTCTGCTCTGAGAACCGCGATTAAGAAGGCTTACTATGCTGTTGACACCAATGCTGACAACAAGCAGGAGGCAGTTCGTCTTGCTACAAAGAAGATCGACCAGGCAGTTGCCAAGGGAATTCTGCACAAGAACACGGCTGCCAGAAGCAAGTCTAACCTTGCTAAGCGTCTGAACGCTTCCGCGTAAGACAACTTCATCTTTAACAAACGATAAAGGCAGAGAATTTTCCTCTGCTTTTTTTGTTTTTCTGTTGACTTTTTATAAAAAAATGTTTAGAATAGTAATATACCATGATTCAGAATTTATCATAAACGGAGGTATTACTTATGAAAAACAAAAACTTTATGTGGATTATCGGCATCATTTCCTTTACTGCTGCCTGCATCGCTGCGATCACCGCGTTCCTGATTGTCAAGGATAAGCAGAAAAAGGACGACGAGGAACTGATGGAGTATCTCGATAATTCTATTGAGTAATTCAAGACGTCACAGGGCGATATAGCGCGGCTATATCGCTTTTGTTTTTTGAAAAGGAGGTTTTATCATGCTGCAACAGGAGCTTGACCGTCTGCTCAGAGACGCTAAAGCCGATCCGGCGCTCAAGGAGGCGCTGCTTGCCACAAGAGGTGATCGTGAACCGGTGGAGTGCTTCTGTGCCTTCTGCCGCAGCCGCGGCTATCAGATCACCGCCGGCGAGCTGTTTGCAGTCGGACTCACGGAGAACGACGCAAAGCTGCGCAGCGTCAACGGCGGCGGCGTCAATGCGATCGACGGTTGGGACGACGCTTACGAGCAATTTTTCACCCAGTTGATCTGGACAAAGTGAGCCGTCAAATTTGCACCCGGTGAATCCGGACAGTGAAAAACTGTTACTTATTAATGCTTTGTAACATTTGTAAACAGAAAAATTGTGCATACTGTATTGCAAAACCCGTAAGATTGTGCTATATTAGTATTGCGATTCATAGAATGAAAAAATATTCAGAAAAGGAGGAATAATCTATGAATTCTGTAAAAAAGTACATTGCTGAGTTCATCGGCACCATGGTGCTTGTTGTTCTCGGCTGCGGCACCGCGATGCTCGTGGGTTGTGACGCTGCAAACGGCTGCGGTTATATCCTGACCGCGCTTGCTTTCGGTCTGGTGATCGTCGGCATGGCTTACTGCGTCGGCAATATCTCCGGCTGCCACATCAATCCCGCTGTTTCTCTCGGCGTGCTTATCTCCGGCGGCATGAGCGTAGCTGATTTTATCGGCTACATCATCTCCCAGTGCCTCGGCGCTTTTGCAGGCGCCGGCGTTCTTGCTGCGATCTTCGGTCTGGGCAAGGTTGAGGACATGACCGGCGGCTTTGGTTCCAACGGTCTTGCCGGCGTAGGCGACAGCGCGATCGCAGGTCTGCTGGTTGAGTGCTTCCTTACCTTTGTATTCGTGCTCACCATCCTCGGCGTTACCTCCAAGAATGCCAAGCACGGCTCCTTCGGCGGTCTGGTGATCGGTCTCACTCTGACGCTCGTTCACATTCTCGGCATCGGTCTTACCGGTACTTCCGTCAACCCCGCCCGCAGCTTTGGTCCCGCTCTGGTCGCTATGATGAACGGCAACCCGGCTCCCATGGGCTCCCTGTGGGTATTCATCGTCGGTCCCTTCGTCGGCGCAGCTCTCGCAGCGGTTGTCTACAAGGTTCTTGAAATCAAGAACGCTGACTGATATATTCAAAAAGTTTTTGCAGGGTTTGGTTTTCCGAACCCTGTATTTTTGTGCCTCTATTGAAAAAATTTGAAAAAAGTATTGACAACCCCAATGAGGTTGAGTATAATTAAATTGCACTCAACCAAAATCACCAAAAAACTTCAAGGAGGCAATTCTTATGACGATCTATGATTTAAAGGTACTCAACACCAAAGGCGAGGAGGTGTCTCTGAGCGATTACCGCGGCAAGGTACTGCTCATTGTCAACACAGCGACCGGCTGTGGCTTCACGCCGCAGTATGAGGGCTTGCAGAAACTCTATGACGAGTACCAGAACGAGGGTTTTGAGATCCTCGACTTCCCGTGCAACCAGTTTGGCAACCAGGCGCCCGGAACCGACGCTGAAATCGGACAGTTCTGTTCGCTGAATTACCACACCACCTTCCCGCGTTTTGCCAAGGTGGACGTCAACGGCAAGAACGAGATCCCGTTGTTCGCTTATCTCAAGAAAGAAAAAGGCGGCATGATGGGCAGCAGCATCAAGTGGAACTTTACCAAGTTCCTCGTTGACAGAAACGGAAAGGTCGTTGAGCGTTTCGCGCCGACCGTTACCCCGGAAAAAATTGAATCTCACATTAAGGAGCTCCTGTAAAAATGCGCTATACCTACAAGCCCAAGGGCGTGTGTCCCATGGAAATCAAATTCAATATCAACGGCGACAAAATCACCGATATCCGCTTTACGGGCGGCTGTAACGGCAATCTCAAGGCGATTTCCAAGCTGGTAGACGGCTGGACGGTCGATCAGATCGAGTCCGCGCTCAAGGGGAACACCTGCGGCATGCGCAAGACCTCCTGCGCAGACCAGCTTGCCAAGGCGGTACGCGCCGCGGCGATCGAGACACAGGTATCCTGAGCAATACAGACCGGAAATGGAGTACACAATGGAAATGCAACAATACGATATGCTCAAGCTGGAAAACCAGCTTTGCTTTCCGCTTTACGCCGCTGCCAGAGAGGTGACAAAGCGATATCGTCCGTTTTTGGACGACCTCAACCTGACCTATACCCAGTATATCACCATGATGGTCGTCTGGGAATGCGGCGAATGCAGCGTCAAAACACTCGGCGAGAAGCTGTATCTCGATTCCGGCACCCTCACGCCGGTGGTCAAGAGTTTGGAGCAAAAGGGCTACGTGCGCCGCTTTCGTTCTGCCGAAGATGAACGCGTCCTCTTGGTGAGTATCACCGACGAGGGCAAGGCGCTTCGCGACAAAGCCACCGCCGTGCCGACGCAGGTCGGCGCGTGTATCCATCTCACGCCGGAGGAAGCGATGACGCTTCACCGCCTGCTTTATAAGCTACTGGCAGAGATGGAGTGAGTAACAACAAAAAAGTAGGGTTCGGTCTTGACCGAACCGGAGAATGAAACAAGATGTTTTATCTTTCCGGTTCAGTCGAGACGGAACCCTACCATTATTTTAAAGGATGATTACTTAAATCGGTGATAACCGCTCAGGTCGGCGATCATGATACAGCCGGTCGTGCAGTTTCTTGCGCACACCGCGAAATCCGGGCAGTCTTGACATTTATCATAGTCAATGACCGCCACGTTGTCCGTGACCTTGATCGCGCCGTTGGGGCAGACCTTTTCGCATTTTTTACAGCCGATACAGCCGCTGGAGCAGACCTTGCGCGTGACAGCGCCCTTGTCCTTGTTGCTGCAGGCAACGAAAACGCGCTCAACGTCAGCCACCAGAGAGATCAGGTGGTTCGGACATTCCTTGGTACACATGCCGCATCCAATACAATCCTTCGTATTGACGCGCGCTACACCGTCGTCAATGCAAATAGCGCCCTTGGGACAGACGGCGGCGCAGTCGCCAAAACCGAGACAGCCGTAGGAACAGTTTCCTTTGCCGCCGTAAAGCAGCTTTGCCGCCTTACAGGTCTCGATACCCTGATATTCCACCTTATCCTGCGTATGCGCGCAGTCGCCGGAGCAGTGTACGACGGCGACTTGCTCCACAACGTCGGCAAACTCCACGCCCAGCACCTCGCTAAGCTGTTTTGCCACGCCGTCAGCGCCGGGGATACAGAGGTTGGTAGGCGTGTCGCCGTTTTCGCAGAGCGCCTTGGCGTAGCCGTCACAGCCGGCAAAGCCGCAGGCGCCGCAGTTGGCGCCGGGCAGACACTCACGCACCTTGGGGAAACGCTCGTCCTCCTTGACAGCCATCACCTTGGAGGCGATGACCAGGACGGCGGCGCAGATAATACCGATGATCACCACGGGGATCACCGCAGTCAGAATAGCTTCCATCTACAGCACCCCCTTACGCGAACAGATTTTCAATCACGCCGCCGAAGCCGAGGAAGGACAGCGAGGTGATCGCCGCCGCGACCAGTGTGATCGGCAGACCTTTGAAGTTTTTCGGAACGTCGGTGCCCTCCAGCTTGGAACGCACGCCGGAGAACATCACCATCGCCAGGAAGAAGCCGAGACCGCTTCCGAGCGAGTTGACCATCGCTTCGAGGAAGGTGTAGCCTTCGTCGATATTCAGAATGGTTACGCCGAGCACCGCACAGTTGGTGGTGATCAGCGGCAGATATACGCCCAGGCTCTTGTGCAGCGAGGGGATATAGCGCTTGAGCACGATCTCAACGAGCTGAACCAGCGCGGCGATGACGAGAATAAAGACGATCGTCTGCAGATAGCCCAGTCCGTTCGGGTCGAGCAGATAAGTCTGGATCGGCCAGGTCGCGGCGGTCGCCATCAGCATAACGAAGATGACCGCCAGACTCATGCCGGTTGCGGAGTCGAGTTTCTTGGAAACGCCTAAGAACGGGCAGATACCCAGAAAACGCGACAGCACGTAGTTGTTGATAAAGACAGCCGAAAGGAGAATGATGATCAGTTTAGTCATTGACAGCAACCTCCTCTCCGTTGTTCAGGCAAGCCTTGCCGCAGATCTCGGCGGAAGGACAGCCGGCGCAGCCGAATTCCTGTTTCTTTGGCTTATGGGCGGAGAACTTGTTGACCGCCGCGATCAAGAGACCAAAGACGAAGAAGCCGCCGGGCGCCATAGTGAGGATCGAGATATGGTTGTCGGCGAGAACGGGGATCGAAAATCCCATGAAGGTGCCGTTGCCAAACACCTCGCGGATCGTCGCCATCAGCGCGAGCGCCAGTGTAAAGCCTGCGCCCATGCCCAGCGCGTCGATCGCCGAGTCAAAGACCTTGTTTTTGTTGGCAAACATCTCGGCGCGTCCGAGAATGATACAGTTGACGACGATCAGCGGCAGGTAAATACCCAGCGCTGCGTCGAGAGCCGGTGCGAACGCCTTGACAAGCATCTGCACCATGGTGACGAAGCCGGCGATCAGGACGATATAGCAGGGGATGCGCACCTTGTCGGGAATGATCTTGCGCAGCGCGGAGATAACCACATTCGAGCAGAGGAGCACGACGGTCGCCGCGAGTCCCATGCCGAGCGCGTTGACGACGCTGGTAGAGGTGGCGAGCGTCGGACAGGTACCCAGCACCAGAACGAGCACCGGGTTTTCCTTGATCAGGCCCTTGGAAAAATTCTGCAGGGTATTCATCAGTACGCCTCCTTTACTGCTTCGTATGCTTCAAAGGCGCTTGCAAGCGCTTCTTTGTAGGCGGTTGAGGAAATCGTCGCGCCGGTAATGCCGTCGACGCTTTCAAAATCCTCCGCCGCTTTTCCGATATAGTTATCGCTGTAGCCGCTCTTGTTGTCGACGACCTTGGAGCCGATACCGCTTGTTTCGGAATGCGACAGCGTTTTGACCTTGGTGATCTGGTCGTCGAGGATACCGCAGATCATCTTGATATCGCCGCCGTAGCCCTTGGTGGTCATCATGAACACATAGCCGCCGTTGTCCGCTTCGTAGGCTTCCGTCACGCCTTCGGGAAGATAGGCGGGGTCGATCTCTTCAAAGCTTGTAGCGCCTTCCATGACCTCCATGCGCGCTTCCTCGGCTGCCTGCAGTTCGGCGGCGAGGATGATCGGCGAGGTGACAGAGTTGATGTACGCGAGCAGTGCCGTGACCACCAGACAGATGGCGGCGAGCACCGCGATCGGCTTTACAATGTCTTTCATGATTTGGCACCTCCGATCAGCGGCTTGGAGCGCGTCATCTTGGAGATAAACGGCGTGAGAATGTTCATCAGCAGGATCGAGAAGCTCACGCCCTCGGGGTAGTTGCCCCAGAAACGGATCAGCACGGTGATCAGACCGCAGCCCACGCCGAAGATGATCTTGCCCCATTTGGTGTTGGGAGTGGTGGCGTAGTCGGTCGCCATGAAGATCGCGCCGAGCATCAGACCGCCGGACAGCAGCTGCGCGAGCACGTCCTGACCGCAGATCAGCGACATCACCGCGACGGTGCCGATAAAGGCGACGGGGGTATGCCAGGTGATCACGCGGCGGATGAGCAGATACAGACCGCCCAGGATCAGCGCCAAAGCGCAGGTCTCTCCGAGAGAGCCGCCGTGTCTGCCGAGGAACAGGTCGAGATAAGAGGGAAGCGGAAGTCCTTTGGCGATAGCTCCCAGCGGCGTAGCGCCGGTAACGGCGCTGACCTCGTCAAAGAAGCCGCCGACCGGATTGACCCAGCGCGTCATCTCGCCGGAAAACGCGACGAGCATGATGATACGGGCAGTGATCGCCGGATTAGCGAAGTTCTGACCGATACCGCCGAACAGTTGCTTGACGACGATGATCGCGACCACGCTGCCGATGACTGCCTGCCAAATGGGGATCGTGACCGGCAGGTTAAAGGCGAGCAGCAGTCCGGTGACGACTGCGGATAAATCGGAAATGGTGTTTTCGCGCTTGCAGAGTTTCTCAAAAAGGAACTCCGAGAGCACGCAAGTGCCGACGCAGACGGCGATGACCAGCAGTGCGCGCCAGCCAAAGATCAGTACCGAGGCGATCGCCGCCGGACAAAGCGCCAGAATGACGTCGAGCATGATGTGGGTGGTGTCGCGTTTCGTGGAAAAGTGAGGCGACACCGCGGAAATCAATTTATTCATCACTTCTCCTCCTTTTTCGCGTTTTGATAGTTGCGCAGCACCGCTTTCGCCAGCTTATTGGTCTGCACCAGCGGACGGTGTGCCGGACAGATATAGGCGCAGCAGCCGCATTCCATGCAGAGATCGACATGCAGCTTTTCCAGATCATCCGGCGCGTTCTTCTTGTACGCCAGCGCGATCTCTCTGGGGTCAAGCCGCAGCGGACAGTGGTTGACGCACATGCCGCAGCTGATACAGGGCGTGGTTTTCGGGGGCGTCGCTTCCTTTTTGCCCATGACGATGATCGCGTTGGTGTTTTTCATCACCGGGCTGTCCAGCGTCGGGATCGCGATGCCCATCATGGGACCACCGTAGAGCGCCTTTGCCGGCTCTTCCTTGGTGCCTCCGACCATTTCGATCAGATCGGCGACCGGCGTTCCGATCGGCACGATCACGTTTTTCGGTTCTTTGATCGCGCTGCCGTCCACCGTGATACATTTCTCGACCAGCGGCATACCGGTTTCCATGTATTCCGCGATAAAGGCGAGGGTGGTGACGTTGAGCACGATCACGCCGACATGCAGCGGCAGTCCGCCCTTCGGGATCATCTTGCCGGTGGTGTTGTAGACCAGCACCTTTTCACCGCCCTGCGGATAGATCGACGGCAGCGATTTGACGATCATTCCGGGAACAGACTTCGCCAGTTCCTGCATTTTGGCGATCGCGGCAGGCTTGTTGTTTTCGATACCGATGATGAACTTCTGCACGCCGAGGTACTTTCGCAGCAACTCGATACCCTTTTGGATATACGCGCTCTTGTCGAGCATGGTGCGCGTGTCCGAGGTGATGTAAGGCTCGCACTCTGCGGCGTTGATCACTACCTCCTGCACCTGCGACAAGTCCTTGACCGTCAGCTTGACGTGCGTCGGAAAGCCGGCGCCGCCTAAGCCCACGGAGCCGCTGTCGCGGACAGCGTCCACAAAGCTTTGGCAATCGCTGACCGCCGGCGGCGCGAGATTCTCGTCGGGAGTTTGCTCGCCGTCGCTGTCGATCAGCACGCAGGGCACCTTCATGCCGTTCATGATGGTGATCTCGTCCACCTTCTGAACCTTGCCGGATACGCTCGAATGGACCGGCGAGGAGACAAATCCGTCCGCTTCGCCGATTTTTGTGCCGACCTTGACCTCATCGCCGCGCTTGACGATCACCTTCGCCGGCTTGCCGATGTGCATGGACATCGGGATCGCCACCGTTTTCGGCGGCGCAAGACGGATGGGTTCGCTGTCTGCGGTGTTTTTGCGGTGCGGCACGTGAATACCGTGTAATTTCATATTTTTCCTCCTTTGTTTGCAAAGGGCATATATGCTGATTATAACATATATTGTGGGGATTTGTACACACTGTTTTGATGATTTACAAAAATAATTGTCAAAAAAATTTGGCGATAACGGCAAAGTGTGACAAAAACGGAAAGTTAGCTTTTTCTAACCGGTTGCATTTGCAAAAAACTGTGCTATAATAGATAATACGCCTTTTGATGGCAATGAAAAAATGAGGTCTGGTGAAAATGGAACGCTTTTTGGATCATTTCAGGGACGAGCATATCGGCATTTTGAAGAGCAAGCAGGTGTTTTCCGGCATGACGGAAGAGGAGATCCGCTCGTTTATGCAGCACGCCGATCCCGAATATATATATATGGAAAAGGGCGAGAGCCTGCGCGTCAGTCAGCAGTACGCCAGCATGATGGGACTGGTGATGACCGGCAGGGTACACCTCTACAGTATCGGCTACGACGGCACCAAAACCCTTATCCGTTCCATGGAGGAGGGCGAAACCAGCGGCATGATGTTTTACATGCTGGACTATCAGAATACCCTGGTGGAACTGATCGCCTTTGACGATTCGGAGATCCTGCTGACGCAGCCGGAAAACATTTTTGTCGCGGAGCACAGCGACATTACCGCCCAGCACAAGATTCTGGTCAATCTCATCAGCAGTCAGCGCAATTTGTTCTACAAGCTCACGGAGCATATCGCCTGTTTGTCGCAGCGAACCCTGCGCGGCAAGATCCTGCGCTTTCTCAAGTATATGAGCGACGTCAACCTGAGTCACGAGTTTGATATCCCCATGAGTCGCGAGGAACTGGCGGATTATCTGGCGGTTGACAGAGCCTCGCTTTCGCGTTCATTGAGCGAGCTGCGCGATGAAGGCGTGATCAATGTCAACCGCCGCCATTTTCGCGTCAACCGACCGGAAGAATTTCAGTTTTAGGAAGGTGCAGTTATGACCAAAAAGACTTTTTTACGCGCCTTCCGGGACAGCCTGCCGATCCTTGCCGGTTATCTGGCGCTCGGCTTCGGCTTTGGCGTGCTGTTGCAGAGCAAGGGCTATAGCTTTTGGTGGGCGATCCTCATGAGCTGCACCATGTTCGCCGGCTCCGGTCAGTACGCCGGCGTGGATTTTCTCGCCAGCGGCGCCACGATTCTCACCACCGCCGTGATGACACTGATCATCAACGCGCGCCATTTCTTCTACGGCTTCTCCATGCTGGATAAGTACAAGGGCATGGGACCTGTCAAGCCCTATCTCATCTTCGGACTGACCGACGAGACCTACTCCATCGTCTGCTCGGCGAAGCTTGACGAGGGGATCGACAAACGAAAATACTATTTCTTTCTCACCGCCCTGAATCACAGCTACTGGATCACCGGATGCACGCTGGGCGCTGTGATCGGCGGCGTGCTGCCCTTTTCCAACGAGGGCATCGACTACGCCATGACCGCGCTGTTCATCGTCATCATGGTTGAGCAATGGCTGAGCACCAAGGAACACCTTCCGGCGATTCTCGGCGTGGTGACGACCGTGGTATGCCTGGTGATTTTCGGCGCTGATCTCTTCATTATCCCGGCAATGGCGCTGATCGCGCTGGAGCTGGTGATTTTCCGCAAAAAGCTCGATAAAACCGGAGAAAACGCGGAGGTGAAACAGGATGATTGACACCGGCTATTCGCTGATCCTGATCGCGGTGATGGCGGCTGTGACAGCCTTCATCCGCTTTTCGCCCTTTATCCTTTTTCCCGAGGGCAGAAAAAGACCGCGCGTCATCACATATTTGGGTACCGTCCTGCCGTATGCTGTAATAGGTATGCTGGTGGTGTACTGCTTCAAGGGAAAGTCACTGCTCGCCTATCCGTACTGCATTCCGGAATTGCTCGCTGCCGCCTTGGTGGTCGGACTTCATGTATGGAAGCGCAACACGCTCATCAGTGTTTTTTCGGGCGTGGCGTTCTATATGGTATTGGTACAACTAGTATTTTAAGAGGTTATTATGTCTTATATCGAATTGTTTATCCTTGCCGTGGGCTTGTCCATGGACGCCTTCGCGGTGTCCGTCTGCAAGGGACTCTCCGTGCAGACGCTCAGACCGCGTCACGGACTCATCTGCGGCGCATATTTCGGCGCGTTTCAGGCGCTCATGCCGGTCATCGGCTGGCTGCTGGGCAGACAGTTTGAGAGCCTGATCAAAAGCATTGACCACTGGATCGCCTTTGTGCTTCTCGGCTTGATCGGCGCGAACATGATCCGCGAGGCGCTCAAAAAGGAAGAGGAAACCGTCAGCGCTTCCTTTTCTCCGCGAGCCATGCTGCCGCTTGCCGTTGCCACCAGCATCGACGCACTGGCTGTCGGCGTGACCTTTGCCTTTCTCGACGTGGAGATCGTGCCGGCTGTCTCCTTTATTGGCGCGACGACCTTCGTGCTCTCCTTTGCCGGCGTCAAAATCGGCAGCGTCTTTGGCATGAAATATAAATCCAAGGCGGAGCTTGTCGGCGGTATCGTCCTGATCGTGATGGGCGCGAAGATCCTGATCGAGCATCTCTTCTTCGGTTCCTAGGTGCCGATGGGCGCTTTCTCTGTGCAGACAATAAAAATACCGGCGCATAACACTTGGTTATGCGCCGGTTGGCTATTTGCTTACATTTTTTTGGTTCTGTAGATAATGAATATCGTGGAGAAAGCGCCGATCAACGCGAGCAGCGCGATTCCGGCAAGACTGCCTTCACCGGTCTGGGGAACACCGTTGGTGCTCTCAGCCTGAGCGCTGACAGTCAGAGGCTCGGCTTCCTCGTAATTCATTTCTGCTGCGACGGGTTCACAGTCAGGACCACAGTCGGGAATCGCCACCTTATGGTACTTCCAGTGAGCGAAAACCATGGTGTCCTTTTCGAACACGGTGTTCAGGTCGATCATCTCGCCGTCTTCGGTGGGATAGGTGAACCAGCCGAGGAACTCATCGCCTTCCAGAACCGCGACAGGCAGGGTTTCCAATGTGCCGTCGGTGCCGGTGACAAGAGAAGGTGTGTCACAGGAGCCGCCGTTGGGGTTAAAGACAACGGTGTAAACCTTCTCGTCTGCGTCGACAAAGTTCAGAGAGTTGCCCTTGATGAAGATCGCGGTGTCCTTGACGGAGTCGGAAACGTCCGCAACGGCAAGATAGAGCAGTACGGGCTTACCGTTCTGGATCACCTTGTTGCCCTTGCTGTTGACCAGCTTGGAGGCGTTGGCGGTGAATTTGGAAGAATAGCCCTGATAACCAAAGCCGTAGCCGTTGACGGTATATTCGGGGTTATAGGTGTAGTATTTGCTGTTTTTGGTGTAATTCTTTTCTCCGTTCACCGTGGTAACAGTATTGGCAACGTTCGTGATCTTTCCTGCGGGAGTCATCGCAATGTTGAACTGCTCGCCTGTTTCGCTGTCGACGACCACCAGCGCGAAAACATCATTGTAGCGGGGAGGCTGGTCGTATTCGTTGGACGCGAAGAAGTAGTCAAAGGTCAGAAACTCACTGGTCGGTGTGAGTGCGAAAGACATAGCAGCCGCGTCGTAGGTTGAGAATTCACTCAACGAAGCGAGATAAGCGTCTCCGTCTCCGTAAAGAGGGGTGCTCTGACCTTCTTTGTCAAAGGCAGCCTGCGCGTTGCCTGTAGAGAGAATGACGCCGCTGTTGAAGGGAAGTCCCATATCCTCGGGCGTCTCAAAGAGAGCAAACTGCGCGCTGTAGCCGTTCATTTGACAGTCGGATGATTCTACTCCGTCGCCGAGCATCGCCTGCACAGGCTCGTCGGGACTGGCGATTTCCTGTGTAACGGGCTGTGATACCGCCGCAAATGCCGGAGCGGTCGTCATGGCTGCTGCCGCCAGCACGACCGCCGCGACCGCCATGGATTTGAAAATTTTGGAATGCAAAACATTACCTCCTTCATTATTTATAAAATCATGATATCATCTATATAGGTGAAAAGCAAGTCATTATTACAGAAATGGAGATTTTCAGAAGATTGCCAGAAAGATCACCAAATTTTAGTGCTTTACTTTGTTGAAATCCAACAAAAGGGAATCGTCACAACAAAAAGACATGTCTATATCTTGTGGCTCAGACAGCCAAAGCACAATTTGTTGTGTTTTAAAAATGCCAATTTTGTAACTTGACTTGTCATTTTTCAGCCTTTCTCAAGGGGCAAAAACGTCGCATGGGGCTTGTCTGATTCTCCGAAAACCGCGTAGCCATGCCGTTTTGCGCGTGTGACAAGGCTTTGACGAGCTGTTACAGGTACAACAAGATAATGGGTTTATTTCTTTTTAAGAATACTATATCTTGTGTTTTTGGGTAAAATAACACTTGATTTTTACAAGATAGTGATGTATAATAAATCCTGCACGCAAATGAAAATGGGTTTAAGATAGAGATAGATTTTGAAATGACGTTAAAGGAAGGAAAGCAATATGAAGATCATTAAACGCAACGGGTCCGAGGAGGACTTCAACATTGAAAAAATCATTAACGCCATCCGCAAGGCGAACAATTCCTCTGACAGTCCGTTTCTGACGGAGGAACAGATCACGGATATCGCCGACTACGTGGAGTACCGCTGCAACAAGATGAAGCGCGCGGTTTCCGTAGAGGAGATCCAGGATATGGTCGAGGATCAGCTCATGGCGAAGGGCGCCTTTGAGCTTGCCAGACGTTATGTCCGCTACCGCTACAACCGCTCTCTGGTGCGCAAAGCGAACACTACCGACAACCGCATCCTCTCTTTGATCGAGTGCAACAACGAGGAAGTCAAGCAGGAGAATTCCAACAAGAATCCGACTGTCAACAGCGTACAGCGCGACTACATGGCAGGCGAGGTCAGCCGCGACCTGACCCGCAGGATCCTGCTTTCTCCCGACATCATCGAGGCTGACAAGCAGGGCTTGATCCATTTCCATGATTCCGACTACTTTGCCCAGCACATGCACAACTGCGACCTCGTCAACCTGGAGGATATGCTGCAGAACGGCACTGTCATCAGCGACACGCTGATCGAAAAGCCCCACAGCTTCTCTACCGCCTGCAACATTGCCACCCAGATCATCGCGCAGGTCGCCAGCAACCAGTACGGCGGTCAGAGCATCAGCCTGGCGCATCTGGCTCCCTTTGTGCAGATCTCGCGCGAAAAGATCCGCCGCGAGGTGCTCGCGGAGATCGAGAGCCTCGGCGCAGAGGTATCTCCCGAAAAAATCAGCGAGATCGTCGAGCTGCGTCTCCGCAAGGAGGTCAACCGCGGCGTGCAGACCATTCAGTATCAGGTCGTTACCCTGCTGACCACCAACGGTCAGGCGCCGTTCGTTACCGTTTATATGTATCTCAACGAGGCGAAGAACGAGCAGGAAAAAGCCGATCTCGCCATGATCATCGAGGAAACCCTCAAGCAGCGCTATCAGGGCGTCAAGAACGAAGCCGGCGTATGGATCACGCCCGCGTTCCCGAAGCTGATCTATGTGCTGGAGGAGGACAACGTTCGCGAGGGCAGCCGCTACTGGTATCTGACGGAGTTGGCGGCTAAGTGTACCGCCAAGCGCATGGTGCCGGACTATATCTCCGAGAAGGTCATGCTCGAACTCAAGGGCGACGTTTACACCTGCATGGGCTGCCGCAGCTTCTTAACGCCCGACCGCTTTACCGACGCGGGCGTAGGCAATATCGCCAATGCCGGCAACTACGAGCCCGGCAAGCATAAATACTACGGACGCTTCAACCAGGGCGTCGTCACCGTTAACCTGGTCGATATCGGTCTGAGCGCCAACCGCGATATGGAAAAGTTCTGGAAGATCTTTGACGAGCGCATGGAACTCTGCCACCGTGCTCTCCGTGCCCGTCACGAGCGCCTCAAGGGCACCCTGTCCGACGCGGCGCCGATCCTCTGGCAGTACGGCGCGCTGGCGCGTCTGAAAAAGGGCGAGACCATCGACAAGCTGCTCTACGGCGGCTATTCCACCATCTCTCTCGGCTACGCCGGCCTGTGGGAGTGCGTGTATTCCCTGATCGGCAAGAAGCTGACCGAGGAAGAGGGCAAGGCGCTCGGTCTGCAGATCATGAAGAAGCTCAACGAAGCCTGCGCCAAGTGGAAGGCGGAGGAAAATATCGACTACAGCATCTACGGCACACCGCTGGAGAGCACGACTTACAAGTTTGCCAAGTGCCTGCAAAAGCGCTTCGGCATCATCAAGGGCGTGACCGACCGCAACTATATCACCAACAGCTATCACGTCCATGTTACCGAGGATATCAACGCCTTTGACAAGCTCAAGCTCGAATCCGAGTTCCAGGCGCTTTCTCCGGGCGGCGCTATCAGCTACGTCGAGGTTCCCAACATGCAGGATAACATTCCGGCTGTTCTCCGCGTCATGCAGTTCATCTATGAGAACATCATGTACGCCGAACTGAACACCAAGAGCGACTATTGCCAGGTCTGCGGCTACGACGGCGAGATCGCCATTGTCGAGGAAGACGGCAAGCTGCTTTGGGAGTGTCCCAACTGCCACAACCGCGACC
>CAMKSB010000009.1 GCA_946415335.1 uncultured Clostridia bacterium | reverse complement strand
TGCAGGTGATCCACACGCCGCATGAGCACGATCTGATGATGGACGACGATTCGCTCGCGATCATCATCCCCACATTTTTCAAGAGCATTGGTATGGAATAATACAATCCCCCGGAAGTCACTGAACTGACCTCCGGGGGTTTTGCGTCAAGGAAGGATTTTTTGATAGGCAGATAACACGGCTTATGGCTTCTTCTGTTATTCCTTCGAATCCCGCCGTCTTTTTCCTTCAAAGCTAAAAGCACCCGCAAGGGGTGCTTTTGGCTTTGGCGGAGACGGCGTTTGTTCGTTTTTTGCGATTATTTCCATCTCGCTTGCGGGTTTCAGTGCGTGCGGATACGGTTCTGCTGCGCTCTCCCCAAAAACGCTCCCCCGGAGCGTTTTTACCCGGCTTTGCCGGGCACGGTCGCTTCGAATCCCGCCGTCTTTTTTCCTTCAAAACCAAAAGCACCCGCAGGGGGTGCTTTTGGTTTTGGCGGAGACGGCGGGATTCGAACCCGCGGGGGATTGCTCCCTAACTGATTTCGAGTCAGCCCCGTTATGACCGCTTCGATACGTCTCCGGATATTACAGTTATTTATTGTACCCTTTTTGAAGAGGATTGTCAAGAGGGCGTGCGGTTTTTTCTGTAAACGTAAATTTTGCAGCCTCATTTACGCAAACGCTCGCCGTATGGGATGCCGTTTTCCATTCCTCTGCGATCGATCAGATTTCCGTCTTTGTCGAAATCCGGGTGAACCAAAATCTCGGCGTCGTCGGGATAATCGCCGTCCGGGAAGTCGGACGGTCTGCCGAACTGCTTGGTCGTCGCAAAGCCCTGCTCACGCCAGAAGGCATTATCTACTCTGCCCTCGGTGACGGTCGGCTGGAATGTGCGGTTGAGGCGGATCTGCGCTACGCCGAAGGAATGGCATACCTGCGCGACAAGCGGCGCGATGAACTGATAGGTATGGATATAGTGATGGGAATCGGCGTGACGGATTGAAATACCGCTGTCTCTCAGCCGGTTTGCCTGCGCGGTCAGTTCCTCAATAACGGCGTTTTGCTCGTCGGGGGTAAGTGTTCGGGGATTATTCAGGTACGCTTTGTGAAACAGACCGCCGCGAACGAACAGCGGACAGCGCGACATGACATCGGTCAGCGGCTTGCCTTCGGTGAGGTTGATGTGCCAGCCGATTTTCTCCGCAAAGCCCTGCTCCCTTGCAAGAACAACAGCCTGTTCAAAACAGCCGCCGTTCGCGAGCATGGTGGTATGGGTGATCAAGCCCTTTTTCAGCGCCAGACAGATCGCTCTGGTACAGCTTTCCGTCATGCCGAAGTCGTCTCCGTTGATCACACACTGCACCTCCCTGCATTTTCTCTCGTTTTCTTAATAAATAGAGTTGTTTTTTTGCCCTTTGTATGGTATAATTGAAAAATGAGAGCAAAGATGATCAATTTTCGGATAGTATTTCCGAATCATCATATTTATCCGGCAGATCCTGCTCTTTTTTGAGCATTCGCAGCGTGTTGCCGAGAAACAGCAGCGTGACGATATATTGGATCATGGACAGAATGGTTGCGAATAAAGAGATCACCGGTGAAGCTACCTCTGCCGGCGTGCCGGTGGCAATGATGACGGCGATCTCCGAGAACGCCTCGGTCACGCAGATGACGATGATGAGGCGAAAAAGGATATCGCCCCGTTTTTCCACCTTTTTGTCGTCCAGACGGTCAGCCGTCCGGCGGACGCCTTGGATGAGATAGAGCACCGCCATCATGTAGATCAGCGTGGTGAGCGTCTCGACGAGGAAATACCACGAGGATTGCGTATGGATAAAAAACAGGGCAAAGAATCTCAGTGGCAGGCAGACGCAGAAACAGATCAGTGATACGCGGAAGATGACCTCTTCCTTTCCTGCCTGGCGCAGTCCGATGATATACATCACCGATGCCGCGATATACAGCAACGCCGAAAGCGCGGTCAGGCCGAAGATCACTACCACATACAGCAGCGCGTCCATCTCGGTAATCGAGGTCGGATCGTTAAATTTGGCGTCGTTTACGGAAAAAAACACGCTCATGATAAAGGTCAGCAGAGTAGAAATGAAATCAAGGATCTGACCGATCATTACTTTGGTGATCCCCTTGCGGATATTGCTCAAAGGCATGGTATCCTTCCTTTCGCATATATGCTTCTATATCAAATTGTAATCGCTAACCCCCGAAAAGTCAACAAAAAATAGAGGGTATCGTATGAAATACGCTAAATTCATTCCAAATAAAATGGAAGAGATGAGCTGGTGGATCCCGGCGAGCTTCGCTTTTTCGTGCGGTCTGCTCGTCACGGCGATCGCGCTGCTCATCATGCGCGGCTTTGACGGCATGGATCCGCGGTGGACGTTCAGCATCGGCGCGGATATATTTTGTCTGGCGATCAGCGTGATGCTGTGCTTCAGCTGTCTGCTCAGCCGGCGCAGCAATACCGAACAGGCCAAGTCGTTCGTCGTCATGCTGACGATGATCTCGTTCGCGCTCTTTCTCGACGAGGCATCATGGCTGGTTCAGGGCAAGCCGGCGCTGCGCCTTGTCAATGTGACCGTCAACGTGCTCTTCTACATGAACGGCATCGTGCTGGTCAATCAGTTCTGGCGCTATATCCGCAAGGCGCTCAAAATGGACAACCACCTGATGAAAGTTGCCGACAATGTGCTCACGGCGCTCTTTATCCCGTCGCTGCTGCTCTGCGCGGTGAACTTCTTCTATCCGCTGTATTTCAGCGTCAGCAGCGCCGGCGAATACGCCAGAGCCGACAAGTGGTATGTGAGCCAGATCTACCTCTGTATGGCGCTTTTTATTGTCATATTAGAATTATTCTTTTCCAAGGCGCCGCGCAGAGACCGCTGGGTAGCCGCCTCCTTTGCGGCGATACCGCTGGTCAATCAGCTGCTGACCGGCGTTACCTTCGGTCTCTCCACCCAATACGCGGCGATGCTGGTGTCAGTGGTGCTGATCTACGGCGTGGTATTTGCCGACCGTGAAAATACGATCTCCGCAACAGAGACCGAGCTCGGCGTCGCTACAAGAATTCAGGCGGATATGCTGCCGAACACCTTCCCCTTTATGCCGGAAAGGACGGAATTCGACCTCTATGCCTCCATGGATCCGGCGAAGGAGGTCGGCGGCGACTTCTACGACTTCTTTATGGTCGACGACAACCGGCTGGCGCTGGTGATCGCCGACGTATCCGGCAAGGGCATCCCGGCGGCGCTGTTCATGATGTCGAGCAAGATCCTCATCAAAAACAGCGTGATGACCGGCAAAAGCCCCGGCGAGGTGCTGAAAATCGTCAACAACCAGATTTGCGAAAACAACCGCGAGGAAATGTTCGTCACCGTCTGGCTGGGCATTCTCGATCTGACGACCGGACAGCTTGTCTCCGCCAACGCCGGACATGAATATCCCGTGCTCAAAACGCCGGACGGCGACTTTGAAATACTGAAAAGCAAGCACAGCTTTGTCGTAGGCGGCATGCAGGGGCTGAAATACCGCGAGACGGAAATGACGCTCCTGCCCGGATCCAAGCTCTTTGTCTACACCGACGGCGTTCCCGAAGCGGAAGCGGAAGGCGAAGTGCAGTACGGCTACGACCGCTTTTTGGATACACTCAACAGCCACAGGGACGAGAACCCGGAAGGGCTGCTCAAGGCGGTCACAAAGAACGTCGCGGACTTTGTGCAGGATCATCCGCAGTTTGATGACCTGACGATGCTGTGCATCCACTATATCGGAAAAGAAAGCGAGGTAAATCATGAAGAAAGAACTGACGATTGAAGCGGCGACCGATAATATCGAAACCGTGACCGATTTCGTCCTCTCGGAACTTGAAAAGCACAACTGTCCGCCAAAGGCGCAGACGCAGATCGCGATCGTGATCGACGAGCTGTTCGGCAATATCGCGCGGTACGCCTATACGCCGGACATGGGAGACGCGACGGTGCAGCTTGAGATCGAGGACGATCCCCTGTCGGTGATCATCACCTTCATCGACAACGGCAAGCCCTTCAATCCGCTGGAACACAAAAATCCCGACGTGACGGCTCCGGCTGA
The DNA here is from genome assembly GCA_946415335.1 of uncultured Clostridia bacterium. Lineage (GTDB taxonomy): Bacteria > Bacillota > Clostridia > Oscillospirales > Acutalibacteraceae > Ruminococcoides. The sequence goes on along the minus strand of CAMKSB010000009.1, from coordinate 18,043 downwards.
GGAAAGAGGTATCGGCGGTCTGGGCATTTATCTCGTCAAGAAAACCATGAACATGGTCGAATACGAATACAAGGACGGTCAGAACGTGCTGTCGGTCAAAAAGGATATCGGTGCAAAGCCATGAAAAACAACGGACGTATTATCAGCCGGTTATTCCGCAATTCCGTTATCAGTATCATCCTTGCCGCCATCGCGACCATGATCGGCATCGTGATCGACGGCATCGTGATCGGCAGGTTCTTAGGCCCCGACTGCATGGCTGCCTACGGACTGGTAACGCCGATCATCAACCTGGCGACAGCGTTCAGCGGCATTCTGGCGGCAGGCGCTCAGATCATCTGCGCACAGCATCTCGGCGCAGGCGACGCCGGCAGAGCGCGCAAGGCGTTCTCAATGTGTATGATCATCACCGTCGTGATCTCTGTGATCATGGTGGCGGTCGTGCTGATCTTCCGCTCGGATATCGCCGTGCTTCTCGGCGCAAGAGACAAATCCGCGCATTTGCTCGCGCCGACCTCCGACTACCTGCTGGGCGTGGTGTTCTCCTTCCCCATGGTGCTGTTTCTCTTTGAATTCAACTCCCTCATGCGACTGGACGGCGACGCGAATCGCGTGATCGTCGCGGTGGTCGTCATGACGGTGCTCGATATCGTCGGAGACCTGGTGAACGTGCTCGTGATACACGGCGGTATGCTCGGCATGGGTATCACCACTTCTCTGAGTTATGTGGCGGCGCTGGTGATCATGCTGCTGCACTTCACCAAGAAGGACATCATCTTCAAATTCAGTTTCAAGGGCTTGCGGATCAAGGATCTGGCGGACATCTTCGCAACCGGTTCTTCGTCGGCAATCGGCTCCGCTTCCTCCATGCTGCGCAACGCGGTGCTCAACCAGATCATGGTCGCTTCCATCTTCTCCAGTACGGCGGTCGCCGCGCTGGGCGTTGTCAACACGGTCTATAACTTCACCTCGTCCTGCATGATCGGCGTCGGCATGACGACCGCTATGATCGCCGGCATGATCCTCGGCGAACAGGACAGGATCGCCGCCGAGGCGCTGATCAAGGTAACGGTCAAAACGGCGATCGTGGTCGGCGGTATCCTCAGCGCAATCTTGCTGATCTTCGCAGGCCCCATCGCCGGTGTGTTCGGCTCAAAGGACGGCGCGCAAATGGTCGCGATGGCGGAGAAAGGTCTGCGCATCTATGCGCTGAGCATCATCTTCTACGGCCTGAACGTCGCCTTCATCAACTATACGCAGGGAATGCGGCGCATGGTGCTGTCGGATATCGTCTGCTTCCTTGTCAACTTCCCCTTCATCGTCCTCCCGGCGCTCGCGCTCTTCGGCATACTCGACGCCGACGCTGTCTGGTGGTCGTTCATCATCGGCGAGACGCTGAATCTCCTGCTGATCTTCATCATGGCGGGCGTCAAAAAGCACGGCTTCCCCTTCCGCGCAAGGGATTTCCTCTTCCTGAAAGAACCCTTCGGCGTAGAGCCCGAAAACGTGCTCGACTTCTCCATTGAACAGCAGGATGACGTGATCCCGGCTTCCGAGGCGGTAGCTGCCTTCTGTGAAGAAAAGAACGGCACGCAAAAGGAGTGCATGATGCTCGCGCTCTTCGTCGAGGAGCTCGCCAACAATATCGTGCAGTACGGCTTCACCGGCAAAAAGAGCCACAGCATCGACGTGCGCGTGATCCGACTGGACGACGGCTGGACGCTGCGTATGCGCGACAACTGCAAGAAGTTCGACCCCACCGAATGGCTCAAGCTGCATAACAGTGAGGACAAAACGAAAAATATCGGTATCCGTATGGTGTGCGGCATGGCGAAATCCGTCAAATACCTGAGCACCATGGATCTGAATAATATATTGATCACGATATAATTTTTATAGAGATAATATCAACAACCAACCTCATTCATTAAATACATTTTATATAAAGGAGACAAAAACTATGACCATCAAAAGAAAACAAAACGGATCCACACTGAACGTCACCGTCGCCGGACGTATCGATACGTCCACTGCTCCGGAATTCGAAGCCGGGGTAAAGCCTTATCTGGACGGCGTTGATACCTTGGTAATCGACTTTGCAGAAGTCAACTATGTATCTTCCGCAGGTCTGCGCGTCCTGCTGTCACTGCACAAGCTGATGATGAAAAAGGGCGAAATGAAGCTTATCAACGTATGCGAAGCGGTCAACGACGTATTCGAAGTCACAGGCTTTGACGAGATCCTGAACTTTGAGGTAGCCAAATGAGCAAAACCATCATCGACTGCATAGAGCAGTTCACCGCAGAAACCCCAAATACCGCTATTCTCTTTGACGAAACGCACTCCAAAGGCATCACCTACGCGCAGCTTGACGAATTGAGCGGCAGGATCTACGCCTTCCTCAAGCAGCAGGGAATCGGCAAGGAGGACTTTGTCCTGCTGAACCTGCCGCGCGGCATCATGCCGATCATCGCGATGATCGGCGTATGGAAGGCAGGCGCTGCATGGGCGCTGGTAGAGGACACCTACGCGCCGGAGCGTATCGAGTACATCCGCAAGGACTGCGGCTGCAAGTTAGAGATCTCCGCCGCCAACTGGGAAGAAATCATGAACACCGAGGCGCTCTCCGGTCACGAGCAGACCGACGACCACGACGCGGCGTATGCGATCTACACATCCGGTACCACCGGCAACCCCAAGGGCGTGCTGCACGAGTACGGCAACCTCCAGAGAGCCATTGACTCCATCCGCATCAACGGCGAGGTTCCCTTCACCGACAAGGACAGAATCGCCCTGCTGGCACCGCTGAACTTTGTCGCTTCTGTCATCGTTATCCTCAAGGCGCTGAGTATTCACGGCGGCAAAATGTTCATCGTCGGCTACGCCACCATCAAGAACCCGATGGCGCTCAAGGGCTTCTTCTTTGAGAAGCGCATCTCCGTCACCTTCCTCACCCCCTCCTACGTGCGTATGCTCGGCAACACCACCGGTCCCTTCCTGCGGATGCTCTTTGTGGGCAGTGAGCCGGCGAACAACGTCTACAACAAGAACGTCGATCTGATCAACATCTACGCCGCTTCCGAAAGCGGATTCGCGGTCGGCGTTTTCCAGATCGACCAGTCCTACGACACCTGCCCGATCGGCAAGCCCGAGATTGAAACCAAGATCACCCTCTTTGACGAGGAAGGCAACGTCGCCGAGGACGGCGAGATCGGCGAACTGTGCTTCGAAAACCCCTTCGTGCGCGGCTATATCAACCTGCCCGAGGAAACCGAAAAGGCGTTCCAGGACGGCATTTATCACACCGGCGACCTCGCGCGTATGGACGCGAACGGCAACTACGTCCTGCTCGGCCGCTCCGGCGATATGATCAAGATCAACGGCAACCGCATCGAGCCCGCCGAGATCGAGGCTGCTGTCAAGGCGGCTCTCGGCATCAACTGGGCGGCTGCGCGCGGCTTTGACGAGAACGGCAAGAGCTTCCTCTGCGCCTACTATATCGACGACGTGGAAGTCGACTCCGACAAAATGCGCGAGGAACTCTCCAAGCGCCTTCCTTATTACATGATCCCGTCGTACTATGTCAAGATCGACAAGGTACCGCTCAAGCCCAACGGCAAAATGGACAGAAAAGCGCTGCCCAAGCCCGACACCTCCAACTTCAAGACCGACTATGTGGCTCCTGAGAACGAAGTGCAGGAGAAGCTGTGCAACGCGATGGCGGCGGTGCTCAAGCTCGACCAGGTCGGCATCCACGACGACTTCTATGAGCTCGGCGGCGACTCCCTCGGCTCCATCAAGGTCATCACCGAAAGCGGTCTGCCCGGTCTGAACGCCGGCGAGATCTTCCGCGGCAGAACGCCTGAGAAGATCGCGGCGCTTTATGAAGAAAATCACGCCAACGACGACGGCGAAGCGCCCGAGATCAAGAACGCACGCGCGATGAAGGTCGACCATCCGCTGACTGTCGAGCAGCTGTACATGGTGGATTATCAGCTCTACACGCCCAAGTCGACGATGTACAACCTCTACACCATGATGCGCATGGACAAGGATCTGTTCGATATGGAAAAGATGGCGGACGCTATGCGTACCGCGATCCGCAACCATTCCGCACTGCTGACGACCTTCCACTTCAACGAGGACGGCGATATCATCCAGCGCTACACGCCCGATGTGCTGCGCGAGATCCATGTAGAAAAGGTCAACGAGTTTGAGTTTTCCACCATCAAGGACAACCTTGTTCAGCCGTTCAAGATCATCGGCGGCTGTCTGCACCGCTGCCGTGTATTTGAGACTGAAAAGTACGGCTACGTATTCTTCGACGTACACCACACCCTCTTTGACGGCACCTCCCTGAAGCTGTTCATGCAGAACGTCGGCAAGGCGTACATGGGCACGCTCCCCGATCCCGACCTGTACTACCTGATCTTACAGAACCGCGAGGACGAGACGAAAACCGAATTCTACGAGGAAAGCCGCAAATACTTTGAAGAGAAATACAGCGGCGTTGAGTGGTCGAGCTACCCCGAGACCGACCACGAGTCCCGCGAAAACGAGATGGGCGAGCTGTTCGCGCCGATCGGCATCGAGCAGCCGCAGATGAAGGCGATGGAGCGCCAGTACAAGATCAGCCGCAACGAGTTCTTCATCACCGTTGCCGCGCTGGCGATCGCCGCTTACAACGACGCAAGCGACATCAAGCTCTCCTGGATCTACAACGGCAGAGAGGACGTGAACGCGATGAATTCCGTCGGTCTGCTCTTCCGTGAACTGCCGATCGGCGTTCGTCTGACCAAGGACATGACGCTGCGCGAGCTGTTCGCCGACGTTCACGACCAGGTTCAGAAGGGCATCGAGCACGCCTGCTATCCCTATGTGGACATCACCGCGCAGGCAGGCGGCGGCGAGACTGCTTATCTGCTCTATCAGCAGGATATCCGCGACATGGGCGGACTGGACGGCATGGACGTTGAGACCATCGACATCCGTCAGAACCAGGCGGCTTCACAGACCATCCTCGACATGGAGATCCTCGACGGCGCAGACGGTCTGCAGCTGATGATCGACTACACCGCCAGCCTCTATGACGACGAGAGCATGGACGAGTTCAAGGATATCTTCATCCGCATCGCGCAGGGTCTGGTAACGCACAATCCCAGCACCGACATCACCATGAACGACCTGCGCAACAAGTACGCCAACAAGAAAGGCTTCTTTGAAACCGTGATCGGTATTTTCAGGAGAAAGAAATAATGAATGAAATCAAAACGCTGCTGCGATCCCGTTATGGCGTCAACCAGATTATTACCGGCGAGTACGACGAAACGCTCGCCGTCAAATGCCGCAACGGTATCTTTGTTGGCGCTAGGCTCGGCGACCTGACCGCGTTTCACGGCATCCCCTTTGCCAAACCGCCGGTCGGCTGTCTGCGTTGGAAGGCACCGCAGCCGCCTGAGGACTGCAGCGACGTTTTTGAAGCGTATTACAACGGCAAAACCGCCATTCAAACCGAATGGTACTCCGAACAGGCAAGCTATTATCCCCAGGGCGAGGACTGCCTGTACCTCAATCTCTGGCTCAACCGCTCGGACGAAAGCCGCAGCAAGCCCGTCATGGTCTTTTTCCATGGCGGCTCCTACGGCTGGGGAGGTACCGCCGACCCGATGTATGACGGCGCAAGACTCGTCGGCAAGCATCCGGATATCATCCTCGTCTCCGCCGCCTACCGCATCGGTCTGACCGGCTTTGTGGATTTTATGTCCGTCAAGGGCGGCGAGGACTATCCCGACGCGCCGAATCTCGGCATACTCGACCAGATCGAAGCGCTGCGCTGGGTACGGGAAAACATCGCGGCGTTTGGCGGCGATCCCGACAATGTGACGATCTTCGGCGAATCGGCAGGCGGCGGCAGCGCGTCGCTGCTGCCGATGATCCCGCAGGCAAAGGGACTCTTTCGCCGCGCGATCGCCGAAAGCGGCTCGGTGGCGCTGACATTCTCCAAGCAGGAATGTCAGCCCTACACGGAGAAGCTGATGAAGGCGGCGAAGGCGAGCTGCATGAACGACCTGCTGCAACTCAGCGAGGACGACCTGAAAAGAATCAACGAGGAACTCAACGATTACAACAACTTTCCGCAGCGCGACGGCAGACTGATCCCCTTCGACCCCTATCTCCCCTACACAGAGGGCGCGACGGCGGACGTCGACCTGATGATCGGCACCAATTCCGACGAGATGAATTACTGGATCGGCGAGATCGGCGGCATCGTGCCCTATCGCGTCAGCATGACGGTCAAGTTTGAGAACGACCTCAAAAAACTCGGCAACGACGACAAAAAGCGCGTCCGTGAATTTATCCACTCACTCAGCGGTCATAATCTCTGGCGCATGTCGGAGTTTTACAACGAAACCATGTTCCGTCTGCCTGCCATCCGACAGGCAGAGGGACACGCGGCGAACGGCGGCAGGACGTATATGTACTACTGGACGACGCACTCCGCGATCCCCATGAGAAGGGCTTGTCACGCCGTCGAACTCGCCTACGTTTTCGGCAACCTGGAGGAAACCATCTACACCGGTCAGCGCGTCGACGAGACGCAGTCCGACCGCGTGATGCAGATGTGGACGAATTTCGCCCGAACCGGCGATCCCTCGATCGACGACCTGGAATGGGATCCCTACAGCGCCGAAACAAGGAACACCATGATCCTCGCGGAAAAGCCGCATATCGTGCAGGATCCGCTCAAAAAACAGCGCGAGACCTTGTCTCCCCTGCTGCGGTACATGATCAATCCGTCCTACGTCGATCTGGATTACAACGTACCCTATATGCGCAAGCTGGCGATCGGCGGCGTTGCCGCTCTGACTGCCATTACAGCCTCGGTCATCCTGATCAAAAAGCTCTTGGAGCGATAAGGAGGTATATATGAGTCAATTAAACAGTACACAGGAAAAGCAGAAGAAAGGCTTTTTCCGCTCGAATCCGGTCATGAACCGGCTCAACAAGCTGGAGTACGATGCCACGACGGACGGCAAGGCTGCCGCCTACGGACGGATCACCGCCAAAACCGCCTATTTCCTGCTCACCACGATCGTCGGCATCATGCTGTATCTGGTGCTCAACAGCACCCTTTTCGCCGCGCAGCCGCAGACGCTGCAGTTCACCTACAGAGGCTTTCAGGTCTCTACCTCGATGATGGCGATCCTCGTTGCGGCAGGCGTCGGTATCGTCGCGATCGTCGCGCAGCTCGTCGCCGCCTTTGCACGCGGCACCATTCCGGTATCCGGCACCATCTACTGCGTTGCCCAAGGGTATTTGATCTCCTTCACGGTCTTTACGCTCATCAAGGGCTATGAGTACCTCGGTATGCTCGCGCTGGGTATCACCATCGTCGTCGTGCTCAGCATGGCGATCCTCTATACCACCGGCGTTGTCAAGGTCACCAAGAAGTTCCGCCTCGTCGTCACTACCCTCTTCGCCGCGATGATCGGTATTTCGATCCTGACCTTCATCTGCTACCTTATTCCGCTCACCAGACCGATCGTCAGCATGATCATGGGCAACTTCTGGATCTCTCTCGGCATGACGATCCTCTCGATCATCATCGCATCGCTCTTCCTGATTTCGGATTTCGCGACGATCGACCATGTCGTTGAAAACCACATGCCGGCAAAGTACGAGTGGATGGCTGCCTTCGGACTGGCGTTCACCGTGCTCTGGATCTACGTCAAGATCCTCGACCTGCTGATCCAGATCGTCGGCCGCGGCAAGAGCAGTTAATTTATGCATTCAAAAAAGGGTTCCTCACGGAACCCTTTTTTTCTTTTATGGAATATTTACATTCCGGCGGCGTGCATTTGGATGAGGGTGGCGTCGGTGACGTCGATCACGCCGTTGCCGTCATAGTCGGCGTTTTTGGCTGCCTGACCGGTCAGCGTATACCGCTGCGCCGCATACATCTGCACCAAGGTCGCGTCGGTGACGTCGACCACGCCGTTGAGATCTACGTCTCCGCGCAATCCTGCGCTCTGTGAAGCCACGCTCGGACAGCGGACGAACAGGGTGCCGTCGCTCTGGAGCACGCCGTCTCTCGTTTCGCCGCCGTCAAAGATGACGGTCACGCCGTTCTCGGAGAACTGATAGTTGGTGTTCGGCTTGAGCGTAAGCGTCGGATAATAGATGGACTCCTCCGCAAAGCTTCCCGTGAAGTCGGCATAGTGATACTTGAGCGGCTTGACAGATGTGATGATGAGCCTTGACCAGCCGGCAGAGGCGATTGTGTAATGCGGCGAGTTGATCGGCTGATACACCGGCGGATTAGCGCTCGCGCTGGTTCCGGCGACCGCCTGCGGCGTGCCGCTGAGCCGGACGGAAGTGATCGGCGTGATGGCGGTGTAGACCACCTCGTAGGTATTGCCGCCGACCGAAGTCGCCGCCCTGCCGCCGATATAGAACTTCGTGTCGCTGTTAAACACACAGCCGTCCTTGGGCGTGTATCTCACGCGGACGCGGTAGGAATTCTGTCCGGAGAAAACATCGGTGGCGGTGAGATGGGTGTAATCGGGCTTCTGGTTGACGTACCAGTAGGAAACATCCGCGGTATAGCCGGCGAACTTGGGGATCGCGGTGGTGTCCGGCGTTTTGCCGCCGACAGGCGCGTCAAGATAGCAGTCCACCGTTCTGACGGTCGGATCCTCGGCGGTGTAGACCGCGATCACGGTGTTGCCGCTGACCGTCGCCGGCTTTGCGCCGTTGATGGTGAAATTGGTGCTGCTGTCGAAGGTATAGCCGGGCTTGGGCGTAAAGGTGACGCTCACGCTGTACTGCTTGCCGTAGGAAAAGGTATTATTGCCGGTGATCTGCGTATAGGGCGCCTCGTTGAGCGACCAGGACGACAGCTTGACGGAATAGCGCGAGAAGTCGCCCGAAACCGGCCGTCTGTCCGGCTGCTGACCGTCAACAGGACGGCTGATGGTGCAGCTTGCGTCGGAAATGACCGTGTTGGTCTTGTACCGGCAGCAGGCGTAGATATCCATGCGCAGCGTATCGACGTCTAGCTTAGCGCCGGGCTGGTACATCTTGCCGTTATAGAACCAGCCGGAAAATTCCTGGTTGTCAGGCAGCGTCCGGTTATAATCCGGCAAGGTATAGGTGTTGCCGCAGCTCTCTGTGCCGGAGCCGTACCGGGTGCCGTAAACATCGTAGCGGTTAATCGTGGCGTCAACGTACTTCGGCTCCTTGACGACGACCTTCAGGTTCAGGGTGTAGTACCGGGCGTCCCTGGTGAGCCGCACAGTGGCGTTATACGTGCCGGATGCCGTCGGGGTTCCGATGATGTTGAAGTTTTTGCTGTTACGGCTGACCAGCATCGTGCCGTCCGGAATGGCGCCATTGGTGATCTCGACGTTATAAAAGGCATGGTTTGTTTCTATGATGGGAACAACGCCCTTGCAGCCTCTCGCCATCGTTACCGTTCTGTCGGAATAGGTCGCGGAGGACTGGGGATTGATCTTGACAGTGACGGTTTGGCGGTAGCGGTTGGCGGACGAGTCGACGACGTCGTAGACTACCTTGTATTCGCCGGGAGGCGCTTCCGTCTTGGCGCTGAACCGGAGATCGCCGCCGGTCAGCTCTATCGTTGTCCTTCTCGGCAGGTAGCCGCTCACCAGACGGGCATAATAAACGCCGGAGCGGATCGTCGTGTTGTAGGTATTGCTCGCATTGAAGGTAATATCGGTGGTCGCCTCCTTGGAGGGGTCGGTGACGTAGAGGGTAACGCGGTAGGTCATCGTGCCGTAAACCTTGTCGGTGACCTTGAAGAAGGCGTTGTAGGTGCCTTTTTTTGACGGCGTTCCGCGCACGTACATCTCCCTGGGCGTCCAGTAAAGGATCATGCCGGGAGGAAGCGAACCGGAGTCGAGCGTGACGCCGGTCAGATCGGGATTGAAGCGAAAGCGGCAGTCTACGCGCTGCAGCTGTCCGTTCAGCAGGGCTTCATCGGTGCCGTAGTTGCTCTCATCCTTGAAGGGCAGCCGCCACTGCGACATAACCGGCTGCACCGCGTCGACCCTGTTCTGTCCGGGATAAGGATCCTGCTCTGTCACAAAGATCGGGAACGCGATACCGGCGGCGACAGCGGCTGACTCGCTGACCTTGTAGAAGGGATCCCACGAGGAGCCTGCCATCTTCTTCATATAGCTTGCAGAGTTGGCAACGGTCTCGCCGCTGATCAGGGAGTCGAAGAACAGCTTCTTGTACATATCTCCGCCGGCACAGCACACCGGCTTGGAATAGCCGAGCAAGACGCCGACGCCTTTTTCGTACAGCGGCGCCGCGAGTCCGTCGGTCGACATCGTGAAACAGGAATCCATCCAGAACAGGTTATTGGGCGCGTAGCGATCCATGTGGTTCGCGATAGCGGTGCCGTCGACATAGTAAACATGGTTGCCGTTGGCGTCATCATCCGCGCCGCTGTCAAAGGCGTGAGCGTACCTGCCGCAGCTGCCGGTCAGCCACTCGCAGTCGGTGCCGGTGATGCCGGAGCCGGTCGTCAGCGTCAGATAGGAGGTGTTCGACATGGAGGTGTCGTACATGTTGCCGCTCTTGTCCACAGCGCCGTGGGTGTCCATGATGACGACAGCGCAGGTTTCCAGCGCGTCTGCGAGCTTGTCGATGGTCGCGCTGCCGTTGAAGTAGACGTTGTAGCTGCCGCCGGTCTTTTTTGTTATCGCCGAGGCTAACGGCTCGTCGTTTCCCCAGTTGTCTCCCTCATAGCCGTAATACGGCTCGAAGACCGCGACGCTCTTGGCGGTGGTGCTGCCGAAGCCGGTCAGCTCGTCCGTCGCCGCGCCGAGGAGCTCCGGCTCCTCCTTCAAGACGTTATGCAGCGGCGTCTGGGCTGACGAGAGTTCGGCTGGCTCGCGGTTGCGGATCTGCTCGCGCAGCACCGGCGAATAGACATGCGCCATGCCGTCGAGGGTGTTCCAGTACAGGGCGTCGCCGGTGTTCTCGACGGAACCGGGCGTGACCTCGTCCGACGAACGGACGATCTCCTCCACCTGAACGACCAGGGGAATATAATCCCCGGCGACAGCGTTATCAGGAAGCGATTTTTCCAGTTCGCTGACAGCCGACCAGATCGCTTCGCCGTGCGGCTTATCGCTCTCCAGACAGGAAATTTCGGGTGAAGCCGGACTTTCCGCGGCAGCATTCGCCGTCAGCGGAACCAGCGTGAATAGTATCAAAACAGATAACAACAGGGATATGGCTTTTTTCATTGATGATTCCTCCCTTATTTGATGTATGTACATTATAACACATTTCGGGTTCGTTTATAGTGACATTATGGAAATATCTGCGATTTTTGCACAAAAGCCATAAAAATTAGTTGCGTTTTTGATAAAAATTCACTGTCCCATTTATTGCCCTGTGCTTCGTTGCAAAATCATTCCGTTTGTGGTATGATGGTGCAAAAGGAGTGATTTTAATGGAAGTTTTGCTGTTTATCGTGCTCGCCGTCGGCATTATCTCGATGGCGCTGCTCTGCATCATGATGGTTATTATTCTAAAAAGGAATCAAAACAGCGCGTATGAGATATCCAGAGAGATGGCGCGACAGCAACGGGATCTGCGGCAGGAGATCGGCGCGCAAACGCAGTCCTCGGTCAGCGCGATGGGCGGTATGCTCGAGAACCGGCTGCAGGGCTTTTCCGCGTCGAATGAGCGCCAGCTGGAAGCGATCCGGGAAGCGGTGGAAAAGCGGCTGGAATACCTGCAGGCGGACAACACCCGTCAGCTTGCCGAAATGCGCAACACCGTTGACGAACGCCTGAACAAGACCTTGGAAGAAAAGATGAACCGCAGCTTTTCACTCGTCAGCGAGCGTTTGGAACAGGTGTACAAGGGCTTGGGCGAGATGCAGAACCTCGCCGTCGGCGTCGGCGATCTCAAAAAGGTGCTCTCCAATGTCAAGACGCGCGGTATGCTCGGCGAGATACAGCTGGGCAGTATCCTCGCGGAGATCCTCTCCCCTTCTCAGTACGAAGAAAACGCCGCCACCAAACGGAATTCGCGCAACCGCGTGGAATATGCCGTCAAGCTGCCGGCTGAGGACGACGACGGCTTCATCTATCTGCCGATCGACGCGAAGTTCCCCGGTGACACCTACCTTGCCCTGCGTGAAGCAGCGGACAGCGGCGACAAGGAACGCACTGCCGAATGCGAGAAGATGCTGTTACAGACCATCCGAAACGAGGCGCGCGATATCCACGACAAGTACCTCGATCCGCCGTATACGACGGATTTTGCCATCATGTTCCTGCCCTTTGAGGGCTTGTACAGCGAGGTCGTCAACCGAGGCATGGTGGAGGAACTACAGCGCAAGTACAAGGTCAATATCGCCGGTCCGAGCACCATGGCGGCGTTGCTCAACTCCTTGCAGATGGGCTTCCGCACCCTGGCTGTCCAGCAGCGCAGCGCTGAGGTCTGGGAGGTACTCAGCAGCGTGAGAAAGGAATTTGACACCTTCGCAGAAACCCTGGAACGCACCCAGAACCGCCTTGATCAGGCGAACCGGGAACTGGATTCCCTCGTCGGCGTGAGAACCAGACAGCTGCAAAAGCAGTTGTCGAGAATAGATAACTAAAGGAGAATCTCTATGTCAGCTCTTGCTTTGCAAACCAATCAAAACATCGATCCACTCGGACTGCCAAAGGTTTACTTTTTGTGCCATCCGGATGACTTTAAACAGGTCAGCAAAACCATTTTCAATGATTTATTTCGTGCAGAAGGCTGTGCCATCTATTTTCGTGAGGACAAGTACCATGACTATGACAACTGGGAAACAGATGTCAGCAATATCTTGATTTTTGTCGTCGCCGTCACCCGGCGTTTTCTGACAGATAAAAGCCTTGCCCGTGACCGAGATATGCTTTATGCCGTCAACCGCCATTGCAGTATACTTCCCATCCTGATGGAGGACGATCTGTCCGACCTTTTCAACCGCCGTTTTCAAAATATGCAGTGCGTTCGGCGCAACTCCGGTGAGGATACCGAACGCAGTTATCTGCAAAAGCTGAAGGAGTTCTTCGCACTCAACACACTTGACAAAAAAGAGTTGAAAAATGTAAGCAGCGTCTTTCGCAGACATATCTTCCTCAGCTATCGCAAACGCGACCGTCGCTATGCGCTACAACTGATGAGAATGATTCACAATATACGTGGATATGAGGACGTTGCCATCTGGTACGATGAATTTCTCATCCCCGGCAGGAATTACGATAAGCTCATCGAGAAAAAAATCGAAGAGTGCGATTTATTTATTTTGCTGGTAACGCCGAATATTCTGGAAAAGAAAAATTATGTGATGTCTGTAGAATATCCTGCCGCCGTTCGCTTTGGCAAAACCATCGTCCCTGTCGAGATGGAAGTCGTCAATCCTCGCAAGCTCCAAAAACACTACAAGGGAATCCCCAAAGCCATTTCTCCACAATCTTCCAGCTCCCTCTCATGCGCCTTAATACCTATCAAAAAACCCATTCAGTTTTTAGTCGATGAAGATTCAACGATCGAAGGAAGGAGATTGTATAATCTGGGACTCGCTTACCTCAATGGCAAAGATGTGGAACAGGATAACGAACGTGCAATCAGCCTGCTCGAACAGGCGGCGCAGCTTCTTCCAGCGATAAAGAAGCTGGCGGAATGCTGCAGCAATGGCATCGCCGTTCCGCGTGATCTTGAAAAGGCACTCCGTTACATAGAGCAGGGAGTGCGCTTATCCGAGCAGATATTCCTTGACAAACGAGATGACGCCTCGTTTTTATCCTATTGCAAGGAATTGGATTCGCTGCTCAACTCTTTGATTATTACATTCGGCAGAATCGAGGATGCCATAGAACTGATTCAATCCACCGTTGAGCGCTTTCGTGCAAGGTTCCACCGTTCGGAGTCTATTGAAGTCAAAACGATCTATTGCCGCTGGCTGCTCAAGCTGAGCAATTTCAGTCTGGGTCAAGGAAATCTGAACCAGGCAGAAAAGCTGATTTCCGAAGCGACCGGATTCACCGAAGAACTAATCAGGAAACAGGAGGACAACGCGGCTGATAACCCTAAGCAAAATAGCAGAGAGCTGAATCTCCTTCACATGCTGGAAGCCGAGTGCGAGCTGTTTTACGCCGCGCTGTGTCAGAAAAAGCATGATTTGATTGACGCCAGCAAGCATTATCAACATTCCATACGACTTGCCGAAGATGTGCAAAAGCTCAACGCGTATCAGTATGATGCTGTTTCATTAGTACTAACCGCAAAACACAGCTACGCAAAGTTTCTCTATCAGCAGAAGTTCTTTGACGAAGCGCTTGAGGTGATCGCTCAGGGCAGACAGCTCTCCAAACAGTATAACCAATTAACATACAGCCTGGTATACGGTGACAGCGAAATGATGTTTTTGCAACTGTATATCATGATTGCATACGAACGCGGTCAATATGAGGAAGTTCTCAGTGCCACCGAATACGGAATAGCCTGTATTCTGCATTCAAAGCGCAATTATACGCTGACCAACCGGCTGATAAATTTCTATTTCTATGCCGGCGCTGTACAGGAAAAAATCGGCGATTATCATCGTGCGCTGTCGATGTACGAATCGGCGCTGAAGGAAATAACAGAACGCCCCTCCAACTACAAAGACCTCCGCAAGGAAATTGAAAACGAAATCGCCGTACTGAAGAAGATGACCGGTCAATAATCATCCTGCGTGTTGACGGCTTCCAGCACGTCGATATCGTAACTGGGCGAGCGTTGCTCCTGCCATGATTCACGGCGCGGAGACGGAAAGCGCATGACAGGCTCCGGGGTGTTGTCGTACCTTACCACCAATACGCGCGTCAGGTTGTCCGGCTGCAGCAGCCAGTCGAAATCCGCCTTCCAGCCGCCCGTCCTGCCCATCAGGAAGTCGGAATGTCCTGCTTTCTCAAATAACCCCTCAAAGCCCTTTTCGTTCAGATACGGAAGGGCTTTTTTGATCGCCTTTTTGCGCTTCTCTGTCAACTTGCTCACAGGCGACAAATTATAAACTATTTTCAAGCTCACTCTCCCCCTTCCCCGAGCCGCCCTGCGGCTTGGGGAGAGAGTATTCTTCTTCATCTTCTTTTTCTTCTTCTTTTTCTTCTTCTTTTTCTTTTTGTGAGCGATCGGTAGCGGTCGCTTTTACTGCGTAAATGGTAATAAATCGGTGGAAATTGCATAGTTGTATGCAATTTCAGTGATAAGATATCTTTTTTTTCCATCAAACGGTGATTTCATCCACGGTTTTCGTATACGAGAGTCTCCCCTACAGATTCACTTACCACTTACTGCTAATAAAACACCGCCCGGCTTTTTCAAACCGGACGGGGATTCAACACTTATTCTGTTTTTTCAAGCAGGGGCTTCAGGTACTGACCGGTGAAAGAAGCAGGGTTTTGTGCGACTTCTTCGGGGGTGCCTTCGGCGATGACGGTACCGCCCATGTCGCCTCCCTCGGGACCGAGGTCGATGATGTGGTCGGCGGTCTTGATGAGATCGAGGTTGTGCTCGATCACGACGACGGTGTTGCCGCCTTCGACCAGCTTCTGCAGCACCTCCACCAGACGGTGTACGTCGGCGATATGCAAGCCGGTGGTCGGCTCGTCGAGAATGTAGATCGTCCTGCCGGTGCTGCGCTTGGACAGCTCCGTTGCCAGCTTGACGCGCTGGGCTTCGCCGCCGGAGAGCGTCGTCGCCTGCTGTCCGAGCTTGACGTAGCCGAGACCGACGTCGTAGAGCGTTTGGAGCTTGCGGTGGATCTTAGGGATATTTGAGAAGAACTCCATGGCTTCCTCTACACTCATATCGAGCACGTCGGAAATGCTCTTGCCCTTGTACTTGACCTCCAAGGTCTCGCGGTTGTAGCGCCTGCCCTTGCAGACCTCGCAGGGCACGTAAACATCGGAGAGGAAGTGCATTTCGATCTTGATGATACCGTCGCCCTGGCAGGCTTCGCATCTGCCGCCCTTGACGTTGAAGGAGAACCGGCTCTGGGTGAAGCCGCGCATTTTCGCGTCGTTGGTGGAGGCGTAAAGCGCGCGTATCTCATCAAACAGCTTGGTGTAGGTCGCCGGATTGGATCGGGGCGTTCTGCCGATGGGGCTCTGATCGATCTCGATCACCTTGTCAAGATGCTCCAGACCGCGGATCTCCTTATACTTGCCGGGCGTCGTCTTGGCACGATTCAGATCGCGCGCCAAGGTCTTATAGAGTATCTCGTTGATCAGCGAGCTTTTGCCGGAGCCGGAAACGCCGGTCACGCAGACAAACTTGCCGAGCGGGATCTTGACGTTGATTTTTTTGAGGTTGTTTTCGGCGGCTCCGCGGATCTCGAGGAATTTGCCGTTGCCCTTCCTTCTCTCATCCGGAACGGGTACGCGGCGCTTGCCGCTGAGGTACTGTCCGGTGATCGACTGCTCGCAGGCTTTGATCGCGTCGACGTTGCCTGTGCAGACGATCTCGCCGCCGTGAATGCCGGCACCGGGTCCGACGTCGATGATCGTGTCCGCCGCATACATGGTGTCCTCGTCGTGCTCGACGACGATCACGGTATTGCCCAGATCACGCAGGCGTTTGAGCGTTGCGAGCAGCTTTTCGTTGTCGCGCTGATGCAATCCGATGCTCGGCTCGTCGAGGATATAGAGCACGCCCATCAGCGAACTGCCGATCTGCGTAGCCAGACGGATGCGCTGGCTCTCGCCGCCGCTGAGGGTTCCGGAGCTTCTGGACAGGGTGAGATAGCCGAGTCCGACGCTTTTGAGGAAGTTCAGGCGCTCCTTGATCTCCTTGATGATCTCGGCGCCGATGATCTTTTCCTTCTCGGATAATTCCAGAGAAGAAATAAAGTCGATCGCGTCCACGACGGACTTCTTGCACAGATCGGAAATATTGATACCGCCGACAGTCACGGCAAGGCTCTCCCTGCTCAACCGGTCGCCGTGGCACTCGTCGCAAGGGATCTCCGCCATGTAGGTGCGAATTTCGTCCTTGATCCAGTTGGATGATGTCTCGCGGTAACGGCGGTCAAGGTTGTTGATCACGCCCTCGAAAGTCGTTTCATAAGTGCCGCTGCCATAGACATTCTTGCGGTGAACGGTGATCTTCTCGTCGCCGGTTCCATAGAGGATCTTCTGCACCACTTCCTCAGGGAGTTTCTTGATGGGATCGGAGAGCCTGAACCCGTAATGACGCGCCAGGGCTTCATAGTACATGGTCGCAATCGTGCTGCCTTCCATCGCCCAGCCGCCGCCCTTGACGGCGCCTTCGCGAATGCTTTTGTCCCTGTCGGGAATGATTTTGTTCTCATCGATTTTCAGGAACACACCCAAGCCGGTACATTTCGGACACGCGCCGAAGGGATTGTTGAAAGAGAACATGCGCGGCGTGAGGTCATCAATACTGACGCCATGGTCGGGACAGGCGTATTTCTGCGAGAAGGTTACGTCCTCGTCGCCTAAGTTTACCATGATCAAGCCGCCGCTGTGCTTGGAGGCGGTCTCGATGCTGTCGGACAGACGGGAGTTAATGTCCGGCTTGATCACCAGACGGTCGACGATGATCTCGATATTGTGCTTTTTATTTTTCTCTATTGGAATTTTCTCTTGCAGATCGTACACGATGCCGTCCACGCGCACGCGGACAAAGCCTGCCTTTCTCGCGGCGTCGAGCACCTTGGTGTGCTCGCCCTTTCTGCCGCGGACAACAGGCGACATGATCTGCATTTTGGTGCCGGCGGGATAGGTCATGATTTTGTCGACGATCTGGTCGACAGTCTGCTGACGGATCTCCCTGCCGCAGACCGTACAATGCGGAACGCCGATCCGGGCGTAGAGCAGACGGAGATAATCGTAGATCTCCGTCACAGTGCCAACGGTAGAACGCGGATTCTTGGAGGTGGTCTTTTGGTCGATCGAGATCGCCGGCGACAAGCCCTCGATGCTCTCGACATTCGGCTTGTCCATCTGACCGAGGAACATCC
>CAMKSB010000008.1 GCA_946415335.1 uncultured Clostridia bacterium | reverse complement strand
CGCTATTCGCTCAATGTGCTCAAAAAACGCTACGGCACTGCCACCTTGCCGGAGGTCATCACCGCCGACATGAATCTCGAAACGCAGAACGGCAACGTGTCCGGCTTTTCAACTATCCTGCTGGAGCATATCGAGCAAAATTTGGAGAACGGCAGGCAGAGCATTTTGCTGCTCAACCGCCGCGGACATCATTCCTTCGTCACCTGCACCCATTGCGGCGACGCGGTCACCTGTCCGAACTGCTCCATCTCGCTGACCTATCACAGCCGCAACAACCGCCTGATGTGCCACTACTGCGGCTATTCCGTTCCCTTTACGGGCGAGTGTCCGACCTGTCACAGCCACAGCTTGCGGCTCGGCGGCACCGGTACCCAGAAAGCGGAGCAGGATATTGCCGAGATCTTTCCGAACGCGCGCGTCCTTCGCATGGACACCGACGCGGCGTCGTCCAAGTCGGCATACGAGCGGATGATCACCGCCTTTTCCAACGGTGAGTACGATATCCTCGTCGGCACCCAGATGGTCGCGAAGGGACTGGACTTTCCCAACGTCACGCTTGTCGGCGTGCTCAACACCGACCACGCCCTCTACGCGGACGATTACCGCAGCTATGAACGCGCGTTTTCGCTGCTGACGCAGGTCGTCGGCAGAAGCGGCAGGGGAGAGCAGAAGGGCGTCGCGGTCATCCAGTCCTACACGCCCGACAACCTGATCATCGGCATGGCGGCAAAGCAGGATTACGAGACCTTTTACCATACCGAGATCCAAATGCGGCAGATGATGCTCTATCCGCCGTTCGCGGATATCTGTCTCATCGGCTTTGTCGGCGAGAACCAGGCGCTGACGCTTCGCGCGGCTTCGGAATTTCTCAAGGAATTTGTCGCCCATGCCCGTCAGGAACACCCGAATCTGCCCCTGCGCGTGCTGGGACCGTCTCCGGCGCTGGTGGTGAAGGTCAGCAATAAATACAGGTATAAGCTGATTATCAAGTGTAAAAATAACAAAGAATTCCGCGCGTTACTCACAGCGGCATTGCTCGACTTCGGCAAGCAAAAGGAATTTGCCAAGGTGACGGCTTACGCCGACATGAACGCGCTGGTATGCTAATAGAAAATTAAGGTGAAAACATGGCTATCAGAAATATTGTCAAGGACGGCGATCCGATTCTGCTGAAGAAGTGCCGTCCGGTAGAAAAATTCGACGCGAAGCTCGGCGTTCTGCTCGACGACATGGCGGAGACCATGCATCAGGCGAACGGCGTCGGACTGGCAGCGCCGCAGGTCGGTATGCTCCGCCGCGTCGTCGTTATCGACGTGGGCGAGGGCGTGATCGAACTGGTTAATCCGCAGATCATCGTCTACAGCGGCGAGCAGGAGGGCATCGAAGGCTGTCTTTCCTTCCCCGGAGAATGGGGCATCACCAAGCGCCCGGAATACGTCAAGGTCAGGGCGCAGGACAGAAACGGCGATGAGTTTGAGATCGAGGGCAGAGACCTTCTCGCCAAAGCCTTCTGTCATGAGATCGACCATCTCAACGGCGTGGTGTTCAAGCAGGTCGCCAAGCGCCTTCTCACGCCTGCCGAGATCGAAGAGATGAACAAAGAATAAAGGCAAGACCTAACACCAGAAAGGTTCGGTTGAATTGAGAATCATCTTCATGGGCACGCCGGATTTCGCGGTGCCTGCCCTCAAAAAGCTGGCGGCATGTGATAATCATACTGTCGTCGCGGTATTCACCCAGCCCGATAAGCCGCAGGGCAGAAAAATGACCTTAACGCCGCCGGACGTCAAGGTCTGCGCGCAGGAATTGGGCATTCCGGTCTGTCAGCCCGCTTCCATGAAAACCGAGGAAGCGCTGGCGTTATTCAAGTCGTATGAGCCGGATGTCGCAGTCGTTGCCGCCTACGGACAGATACTCCCCAAGGCAGTCCTCGACGCGCCGAAATACGGCTGCGTCAATATCCACGGCTCCCTGCTGCCGAAGTACCGCGGCGCAGCGCCGATCCAACAGGCAGTGCTCGACGGAGAGCCCGTCACCGGCGTGACGACCATGCTCATGGACGTCGGACTCGATACCGGCGACATCCTGCTGAAACAGGAGACCGCCATCGGTGAGAACGAGACCTCCGGCGAGCTCTTTGACCGTCTGGCGGAGCTGGGCGGCGATCTGATCGTCGAAACTCTTCGCCGCATGGAGCAGGGCGACCTCGTTCCGCAGAAGCAGGACGAAGCCCTTGCCACCCATACCAAAAAAATCGACAAGAGCCTTTGCCCGATCGACTTCAACAAGACGGCGCAGGAGGTTCACAACCAAGTGCGCGGCTTATCCCCTTGGCCGGTGGCGACAACTGAGCTCGCCGGCAAAAAAATCAAGGTACATGCCACAAGGCTTTACAGCGGCAGCGGCAAGCCGGGCGAGCTCCTCAGCGTCAAACCGCTGGTGATCGCCTGCGCAGAAGGAGCCGTTGAATTCGTAGAAGTACAGCCCGAGGGCAAAAAACGCATGAGTGCCGAAGCCTTTGCCGCCGGCTATCTCAGAAAGGAAACGCCATGAGATTTATCCCTTTTGACTGGACATATCTGGTCTTTATCGTGCCCTGCGTGATCCTGTCGCTGTTTTGTCAGTTCAAGGTGCAGAGCAACTTTTCCAAATACTCCCAAATCTCCAACTCACGCCGCATGACCGGCGCGCAGGCGGCGGAATACGTCCTTCGTCACAACGGCGTCACCGGCGTGGTGATCGAGCACGTCTCCGGCAGTCTGACCGACCATTTCGATCCGCGTTCCAATGTGATACGCCTGTCGGATTCGGTCTACAGCAGTATGAGCGTCGCCGCGATCGGCGTGGCGGCGCATGAAGCCGGACACGCGGTACAGCATGCCAACGGCTATATCCCTAACAAGATCCGCTCAGCGATCCTGCCGATCGCCAATATCGGCTCCAAGCTCAGCTGGATCCTGATCCTCATCGGTTTGATCTTCTATGCCAAGATCGGCACGATCCTGCTCAATATCGGCATCATCCTCTTTTCGGCTTCCGTGCTGTTCACGGTGGCGACCCTTCCGGTCGAGTTTGACGCGTCTCGCAGAGCGCTGCGCTGCTTCCGCGAGACCAACCTCATCGTCGGAGAAGAATACGACGGCGCCAAAAAGGTGCTGCAGGCAGCGGCAATGACCTACGTCGCTTCCGCTGTCACCTCCATCATGCAGCTTTTGCGGCTGATATTTATCTCCCGACGGAGAAATCAATAAGATCGACTGAGGCTCACTATGGCTAATCCACGCGAAATTGCACTGAAAATCTTACTTGACGTTGAAAACGACAGGGCGTATTCCAATCTGGAACTGAACCACACGCTGGTGCAGGAGCAGCTTTCCGGACGGGACAACGCCTTTGTCTCAGCGCTCGTCTACGGCGTGTTGGAGCGGAAGCTGACGCTTGACTATATCATCAAACAGTATTCCAAAATTCCTTTACGGAAAATTGAGCCTACCACCAAGATGATCCTGCGCATGGGGATCTTGCAGCTGCTCTTTATGGACAAGGTGCCGGAGAGCGCTGCCGTCAACGAGAGCGTCAACCTCGCCAAGCGCAACAAGCTGCAGCGTTCCGCAGGATTCATCAACGGTATTCTGCGCAGTATCACGCGCGCGGAGGAAAAATACCGTCTGCCCGACAAGAGCAAGGATAAATACTATTATTACAGCATTCTTTATTCTGCGCCGCAGGAGTTGGTGAAGCTGTGGATGAATGCCTACGGCGAGGAAAACGCCGTGCAGCTTTTGGAACAGCTCAGCGGCAGACCGCCTCTTTGTGTCCGCGTCAATACGCTGCTCAATACCAGAGAGGAATTGGAGCGCATCTTTGACGAAGAAGGTGTTAAATATGAGGAGATCGCCTTTCTTCCCAACGCGCTTCATCTGTACAATACCGGCTCCCTGCGCGACTTGCGGTCGTTTTACGAGCACCGCTTTTATGTGCAGGACGCGTCCTCGCAGCTCTGCGTGCAGGCGCTCGACCCGAAGCCCGGTCAGCTGATGTGCGATGTCTGCGCTGCGCCCGGCGGCAAGAGTTTTACAGCCGCCATGCTGATGGAAAACAAGGGCAAGATCCTTGCTTTTGACGACTACGACCAGAGGGTGCGTCTGATGCAGCAATCCTCATGGGGCTTTTTTATCGATATCATTTTTGCGGATACGCGCGACGCCCGGGACGGCGAACCGCTGCCGACGGCGGACAGGATCCTCTGCGACGTTCCCTGCAGCGGACTCGGCGTGCTTTCCCGAAAGCCGGAGATCCGCTATAAGGACGATCTTTTTCAAAACGACCTTCCCGATATCCAGTACCGGATCCTCTGCCACAGCGCGCAGTATCTCGCGCCCGGCGGCAGGCTGGTCTATTCCACCTGTACTCTTAACCCACGCGAAAATAACGAGCAGACGGCGCGGTTTTTGCGCGAGCACCCGGATTTCACCGGCGTGAAGTTGGAACTGCCCGAGGGCGTTGAACGCGCGATTGGGGAAGAGGATTACGAGATCACCCTCATGCCGCATACGGCGCATACCGACGGCTTTTATTTCGCCGTCTTTACAAGGAGGTCGTCATGAACGGCAAAACCGACCTCAAATCACTGACGATGGAGGAACTCACCGCCTTTGTCACGGCGCACGGCTTTCCGAAATTCCGCGCAAAGCAGATCGCCGACTGGCTGCAGAAGGGCGCGGCAAACGCCGACGAGATGAAGAATCTCCCGGCGGAGCTCAAAGAATGTATACGTAATTATTGTTACATTTCTGTTGCAACTATTGAAAAAAAGTTTGTTTCACGGTATGATAAAACAGTGAAGTACCTTTTCTCCTTTCCCGACGGAGAATGTGTAGAATCGGTCGTGATGGCGTATCATCACGGCTGGTCGATCTGCATTTCCACGCAGGTCGGCTGCAGGATGGGATGTACCTTCTGCGCAACCGGCAAGAGCGGATTTTCACGTTCCCTGACCGCTTCCGAAATGCTCGCGCAGATCGAGGCGGCGCAGCGCGACCTTGACGTGCGCATTTCCAACGTCGTACTGATGGGAATGGGCGAGCCGCTGGATAATTTTGACAACGTGCTCCGTTTTCTGGAGCTTGTCAGCTCGGAAAACGGGCTGAATATCGGTGCGCGGCACATCACCCTGTCCACCTGCGGTATCGTGCCGAAGATCAACGAGTTGGCGGAGCACCGGCTTCAGATCAATCTCGCTGTCTCGCTGCATGCACCGAATGACGAGATACGCGCAAAAACCATGCCGATCGCCAAGGCCTATCCCATGGACAGGCTGCTCAAGGCGTGCCGCGATTATTTTGACAAGACCGGCAGACGCGTGACCTTTGAATACGCCATGATCAGCGGCGTCAACGACGGCGACGAGCACGCCCGCGAGCTTGCGCAACGGCTCGGCGGCATGCACTGTCACGTCAACCTGATCCCCGTGAACACCGTCGAGGGCACGGGCTACCAAAAGAGTAATACCGAACGGCAGCAGTCGTTCGTCAATATACTCAACGCCAAGGGCATTGCCGCTACCGTGCGCAGAACGCTCGGCAGCGACATCAACGCTTCCTGCGGTCAGTTGAGAAGAAACCATTTGAAGAAGGAGGATTCATAACTTGGAAGTATTCAGCAAAAGCGACATCGGACTCGTTCGCACGCAGAATCAGGACGATTTCCGCTTCGGAGTTATATCCCCAAGCTGCGTTTGGGCAGTAGTCTGTGACGGCATGGGCGGCGCCAACGGCGGCAACATCGCCAGCGCCACCGCGGTAGAGTATATCAGCACCAAAATCGCCGATCTCTACAAGGAAGACATGACCAAGGAGCAAATCGGCGAGTTGATGGCGGAGATCGTCATGAACGCCAACCAAAAGATTTTTGAATTGCAGGCAAACGATCCTGAACTTGCCGGCATGGGCACTACCTGCGAGTTTGTTTTTGTCAAGGACACCACCGTACACGTCGTACACGTCGGCGACAGCCGTACCTACGCGATCCGCGGCGGCAAGATCAAGCAGCTCACCGAGGATCATTCCGTCGTACAGGAGATGGTGCGCCGCGGCGAACTGACCTATGAACAGGCGCAGCATCATCCCAACAAGAACTTTATCACCCGTGCGCTGGGCATCAAGCCATCCGTACGGCTCGACTACATAGAAGCGAACTTTATCTATGGTGACGTGCTGCTTATTTGCACCGACGGCCTTTCCAACCACGTCACCACAGGCGATATGGTCAAGATTTGTCACGAAAACCGCGGCGACGGTCTCATCGGCAAGCTGGTGGACCGCGCAAAGAAGGACGGCGGCACCGACAACATCACCGTGACCGTGATTTATTGAGAAAGGGAGTGCGCAAATGGATAAGTATGTTGGCAAACGTCTCGACGGACGCTACGAGATCCATGAGTTGATCGGCGTCGGCGGCATGGCGAATGTCTACCGCTGTACCGATACCCTCGACGACCGCGAGGTAGCCATCAAGATTCTCAAGGACGAGTATCTCAACAACGAGGAATTCAGCCGCCGCTTCAAGAATGAATCCAAGGCGATCGCCATGCTGTCGCATCCGAACATCGTCAAGGTGTACGACGTCAGCTTCGGCGACATGATCCAGTACATTGTCATGGAATACATCGACGGCATCACGCTGAAAGAATACATCGACCGCCAGGGCATCATCGAGTGGAAGGACGTCATCCATCTCACCACCCAGGTGCTCAAGGCGCTGCAGCACGCGCATGAGAGCGGCATTGTCCACCGCGACATCAAGCCGCAGAACATCATGCTCCTGCAGGACGGCACCATCAAGGTGACGGACTTCGGCATCGCGCGTTTCTCCGACAAGGCGACGCGCACCATGACCGATCAGGCGATCGGTTCGGTGCATTATATCTCGCCGGAGCAGGCGAGAGGCGACCAGACCGACGGCAAGAGCGACATTTACTCCGTGGGCGTTATGCTCTATGAAATGCTCACCGGCAGACTGCCGTTCGACGGCGACACCGCCGTTTCCGTCGCGCTCATGCAGCTGCAGCAGCAGCCCAAGCGTCCGCGCGAGGTCAATCCCGCCATTCCGATCGGTCTGGAACAGATCACCATGAAGGCGATGCAGAAGAAGCCGGGCGACCGCTACGCTTCCGCCGCGGAGATGCTCAACGATATCGAACGCTTCCGTCTGAATCCCTCCATTGTTTTTGATTACGGCGCGTTTGTGGACAACCAGCCCACCAAGCACGTCAATTCCATCAAGGAGACCGCCAAGGATGAAAGCGGCGTCAACCACATCAAGGTCGACGTTGACGACGAACCGGATTACGACGAGGAGCCCATCAAGGAGCACAGCCCGTTTTTCTATGTTGTCAAGGGCGTGCTGATCTCCGCCGTCGCTGTCTGTCTGATCTTCTTCGTGCTCGCCATGATTCAGGCGTTCAACTCCAACCAGACGCACGACGTGATGGTTCCCGATTTTGTCGGTAAGACCCTTGTCGCCGTCAAGGAGGACAACCCGAACAACTTTGTTTTTGAAGTCACCAGCAAATATGACGAGAGCAAGATGGTCGGCGAGATCCTCGCGCAGGAACCGGCAGCCAACTCCATGAAGGTCAAGACCGGCTCCACCATCACTCTCACCGTCAACGGCACCGATACCGAGGTGACGGTACCCTTTATCAGCAGCAGCAGTACCGAACAGGCGGCGGTCTCTCTCCTCAAGGAAAAGAGCCTCATGCCGCAGGTGGTCTATGTAGAGAGCACCAAGCAGCGCAAGGGCACGCCGATCGACACCTTCCCGGCGGTCGGCTCCAAAACCACCATCGGTTCCACGGTTTATCTCTTTGTCGCCAACGGCGAACGTCCCGAACAGGTGGAGATCCCCTCGGTGCTCAATTCCAACCTCTCCGAAGCGCAGGCTAAGCTGGAAGAACTCGGACTGACGGTCGAGGTCAATTACAACGATGAGAGCAAGGCGGCAAAGGATACTGTCCTCAGTTCATCACCGCTTCCTTACGGAAAGGTTGAAAAAGGCACCGTCGTCACCCTCAATGTCAGCTCCGGCGTGGGCGACAAGCGCAGCGTAGAGCTGTTCGTCGATCTCCCGACCTCCGTACAGGGTTCTGTGGAAATGACGGTCATCGTAGACGGCGCGATCGACAGCAACCAGTCCAAGACAGTCATTCCTGCCTACAACAGCACCTACACCCTGAAATTCGAAGGCTCCGGAACCTCTAACGTCATCGTTCAGCTTGACGGACAGATCTACCGCGAGTACACCATTGATTTCGCGGCTGGAGCCGTCACCAACACCGTGACGCATGAATATCAGGTCGCAACGACAGCGCCTGCCACCGAGTATGTCGAGCCCGTGACCCAACCGGATACCGAGCCTGCGGTGACAGAGCCGTCGGCTGATTCCGAGGCGTCGGAATTAAACGAAAACAATTACGGATATTAAGCATGACAGAATTGCAAGGAATCCTGATGAAGTCCATCGGCGGCTTCTACTATGTTCGCAGCGGCGAAAAAGAATATGAATGTAAAGCACGGGGCAGCTTCCGCAAACGCGGGAGCTCCCCCGTTGTGGGTGATAGGGTCATGATCACCGTTCCCGACGACGGCTATTGCGCCATTGAGCAGATCCTGCCGCGCCGCAATCAGCTTAAACGACCGGCGCTCGCCAATATCGACGCGCTCGTGATCGTCTGTTCCACGGTCGATCCGCAGCCGAATTACACGGTGATCGACAAAATGACCGCCGCAGCGGTCAACCATCAGATGGAGCCGGTGATCGTTGTCTCCAAGAACGACCTGAAAAACGGCGACGAATTGGCGGAGGTTTATCGTCAGAGCGGCATCCGTGTCTATCAATGCTCGCCCGACAGCAGGGAAGAGACGGACGCCCTGCTTTCCTTCCTTCGCGGCAAGGTCAGCGCCTTTACCGGCAACAGCGGCGTCGGCAAGTCTACGCTGCTCAACCGCCTGTTTCCGCAGCTGGAACTGCAGACCGGCGATATCAGCGAAAAGCTCGGCAGAGGCAGACACACCACGCGCGTCGTGGAATTGTTTGAACTGGGCGGCTGCTTAGTCGCCGACACGCCCGGTTTTTCCACGGTCGATCTGCAGCGTTACGAGATGATCGACAAGGAACAGCTGCAGTACTGCTTCCCGGAGTTTGAGCAGTATCTCGGTCAGTGTCAGTTCACCTCATGCGCGCATACCTGCGAGAAGGGCTGCGCTGTTCTGGCTGCCCTGGAAGAAGGCAAGATCGCGCCCAGCCGTCACCGCAGCTACGTCCAGATGTACAACGAGGTCAAGGACATTAAGCCTTGGCAGTAAGAGGTCAGATATGAAATGCGTCATCATCGCCGGAGCACCCGATCCGGATATCGAACATATCCGTCAGACAGCGCAGACAGCCGATTGTGTGATATGCGCTGACCGCGGCTATGCCTATGCCAAGTTAGCCGGCATTGAGCCGCAGGTGATTATCGGCGATTTTGATTCTTTTAAAGAATTATTACCGCAAAATAAAGAGATTATCACTCTTCAAAGAGAAAAAATGTTCTCAGATACCGTTCATTGTATTGACAAAGCCATCAAAATGGGGTATAATAATCTGGTAATCCTCGCTGCGACAGGCGGAAGGCTTGACCATACGCTCTGTAATTGCTACGCGCTGGAATACGCTGCTGACCACGGCGCCAACGCCATGCTGCTTTCCGAAAGGGAGCGCGTTGAGCTGCTGAAAGAGGAAAGCCGCACTTACGACATGATGAACGCACGCACGTTTTCTCTGTTTCCCTTCGGAACAGAAAGCGCTGAGGTTTCCATCGAGGGAGCCCACTATCCGCTTGACCGTTACACCATGACAAGCGGCACCCCGATCGGCTTGTCCAACATCTTCGAAGGCAAGCAAAGCCGCATTACCGTTCACAGCGGCAAGGCGATCCTCATCATTAATCAGCAGGATACATTTTTATAATTCCATGGGGGTATAGCTCAGCTGGGAGAGTGCTTGACTGGCAGTCAAGAGGTCACGGGTTCGAGCCCCGTTATCTCCACCACCTAAAAAACCGCATCAGAAAGCCATTTTCAGGCTGTTTGATGCGGTTTTTTATTGTCGATTATAATTCTAATTCAGAATAATGGTTGAATAAATGTTGAATAGATTTTTTCTTTTAAATATAGTGCTAAAAACATCAACTTGAAATCTGTATAGTATTCCGTACACACTTCTTTGACGACGACGGATGCCTAATGTTTATGAAACCGGTACAACGAATGGGACTAGCCATAGAAAAGGAGACGATTGTTATGATTCCGAGTAAAATCGAACACCGTTTAGAAGCGTTTTACAGAAGCGACAATAGAAAAGCATTGCTGCTTACAGATGCGCGTCTGGTTGGCAAAAGATGATTGATAAGGTTGATTTGGATGTGTTAAAATAGGAGTCATTGATGCAGACCGTTTACCCGGATTAATGACTCGTTCAAAATAATCGTTATCACCGGAGATATTGTTCCGACGCAGTATGACGAAAACGTAATCCTCACGATGAACGTATATGATTTCCTGCTGAGACGAACGATCAACGGACAGAGTTTGACTACAAAAAGGAAAACAAGGAATTCTATATGCCGAAAAGCTGAGCTTCGGAACATAAAAAATCCCGGGACCGAATGAAGCGGATCCCGGGAAATATTATACATGATATATGGCTAAAGCCGTCGCTTATCTGGCAGTTTCTTCGAGAACAGGCACTGCACCGGTGTTCCAGGTGTAGTCGTTGACGCTGGTGAGCAGTTCGTTGTCGTAAATGCCCTCGCCGGAGTTGCGGGTGATGAATACATCGCTGCTTGCTACCTTTTCGTCTCCGAAGTAGGCGTCACAGGTGATGGTAGAGCCGATGGGAAGGTTGACGGACAGGCTTTCGAGCGGATTGTTGATAACCTTTTCGATACCGGTCTTTTTGTCATAGTCCGCGCCTTCAAAGTGGAATCTGTATGCCGCAAAGAAGGTGTTGACGTCGGTTTCCAGGTGAGTGTCCTCGGCGTCGCCGTTCACGATGATCTTCTTGTCAACGGTGTCGATGATGTCAATACCCTTGACGATATATCTTTCGGGATCTTCCTTAGCCGCCTTTGCAAGTTCGTTGAAAGCATCTTGATGCATCACGATCATTCTGTAAACGACGGTGCCGGCAATGCCGTTGTTTTGACCGTCATAAATGCCGTTCTCCCAGTTGACAGCGCACATCTGGAAAAGATATTCCTTGCCGACGATGAATTCCTTCATCTCTCCGCCGTAGCAAACGCTGCCGTCCTCAAATGCAACAGCCATTTTTTTCGGTACGTCCACGCGGATAGTCACCTTTTCACCTGTTTCCTCTGCCGGAGCAGGGTCATCTTCAGGTGTAGAAGCGGGTACAGCCGGAATAAAGCTGTTGTTGGAACCGACGTGCAGCTCAAATCCGTTCAAGCCGGTCAGTCCGTTCAGGATCGAGGTGCCGCATACGCTTGCGTTGCTGCCGGTCAGCACAGCGTTAGGCGCTAACAGGATGCCGTATAATTCGGAAGATGCCATTTCAATTTCACCGGCATTCGCAATGTTGAGAATGATATTGCGGTTAAATCCTCTCAAATAAGCCGGATCCGTGTTGCCGTTGATGCTGAAGCCGCCGTTTGTAAAGCTGATCTTGTCGGCAGATGTGAAATTCACGATGATCGTTTGACCGTCGGCGATCGTGAAATCAAACAGATACCTGTTGAAAGCAGAATCGGCGACGTTATAAACCACCGTATTCGCGTCCGCGTTGCCGGCGAAGGTGTAGGTGCCGTACGCTGCTTCGTATGTTCCGTTGGCAGGAAGGGCATTCACAGCAGCCTTTGCGGCATTGGCGGTGCTTTGCGCGTTCGCAAAGTAATCCGCCGTGTTCGCAACGGTATAACTGCCGTTAGTCGTTGCGTCAGGGGTAATGTTTGTCAAACGGTAGGTATTGCCGTCCGCGTTGCCGACGACCGTTTGTCCCTGTACATCGCCGTAGCCGTTGATGTTGACGTTGTTGTTAACGAGCAGAGCCACATCGTCGGTCACTGCGGGAGCGCTGCCGTTTGCGCCGTGGTTGATCGACAATCCTCTGGAGGAGCTGAAGCTGCCGCCTACGGCAAGCGTACCCTCGAGGTCAATGATCTCCTCGGCATTTCCGAAAACCACGCCGTTCCAATCCAGCAGATCGCCGAATGCGTTCGCGGATGTGGCTCCGTTGAATTGCGGCGTTTCCCCATCGTTAACATGGGCTGTATGCGCGCTTACCGGTAAAGTGCACGCCGCGACCGAAAAAAGCGCTACAAGTACCGTGGATAGCAATTTTTTCATAATATAACCTCCTTATTTTGGCAAAAAATAAAGCACCTGTCATGCGTTCGCGCCAATCCGCGCAAAAACACATGAAAGATGCAACCAGACGACCATAGTGCAAACGCACCTTAGGCTCTTCGCTTTGCGTCACTGTCTTTCAACAGCTTTGCCATTTTATCTTTGATTATATTATACTGGAAAAAAGTTTTTAAGTCAAGGGGTTGTGCAAAATTTTTTAAAAAAGTTGAAAGAAAAACCGGAAGAGATATGCGCTGCAGATCAATTGGTTATGATCTATTCTTGATCCCGCGGATCACAAAATACAGTCCCTATTATATATTATAATATAGTATACAATTTCAATGCTTCGCGTTTGTTCGTTTTGCGCAAAAAACAATCAATATTAAAAAAACACTTGCATATTTTAATTTTGTGTGCTATTATATATATAGAATTGGCAAACCTGTTGAAAAATAGGGACGCAAAGCTCTGGTGTCTAAATGGAATAACCCAAATGACAGACCGGCTGCATCAACCATTACTGCGGTAATGTGATTGTTGCAGCTGTTTTTGTTTTCCCGGAAAGATACAGGATATGCCAACGAAACAACGCATATACTGAATGTATTGGAAAAGGAGTGAGTTATATGAAAAAGTTGTTATCAATTCTTTTGGCGGCTGTATTGGTCGCCGCTGCGCTTCCTTTCACCGCATTTGCGGCTGAGGAAGGCGAGGCGCTCATCATCAGCGAAAACGGAAGCTATACCATCGACATTTCGCAAACAGCTCCCGTGGACATTTCCGGCGCCACCGCTACGGTAACACTGGACAACGCCGTGATCAATGCGGCAGGACGTTCCGCCATCTTCGTTAAGGACAACGCGAATGTGACCTTTGTTCTGGTCGGCACCAGCGTGATCAAGGGCGACGCCAACGCGTACTCTTGCGGCATCCAGGTGGAACATGGCTCGTCCGTCACTTTCGAGGGCGAGGGCACTCTGAATGTGACCGGCGGTAGATGGGGCGCCGCGATCGGCTCCTACGGCACGGATATCAACATTCCCGAGGAACAGCGCGTGCAGGTCGGTGAGATCACCATCAACAGCGGTAACATCAACGCCTACGCAGGCGCAAGAGGCGCGGGCATCGGCTCCGGTTACCACGTAAACGGCAACAAAATCACCATCAACGGCGGTACCATCCATGCCTACGGCAACGATTTGGGAGCCGGCATCGGCAGCGGCTACGGCACCAGCGGCGGCGCGATCGGCGTTGCGGCAGTCGGCGAGTATGACGCGGGTACCATCATCATCAATGGCGGCGAGGTTTATGCCGCATCCGCATGGGATCAGAATTATGATTTCAGCGATTTGACCGCATTAAGGAACAGCAGCACCAAAGGCAACTGGGGCGCCGGCATCGGCGGCGGCTACGGTTCGTCTGCTTCCCATATCGAAATCAACGGCGGCAAGGTAGTCGCCACCAGCGCCTCCGGCGGCGCGGCGATCGGCACCGGCAGAGGTACCAGCAAGAAAGATCAGTACAACCCCAACGCCTATGTTTGCAATATTAAGATCGGCGGCAACGCGGACGTTACCGCTGTCACAGCCGACCTCAAGGACGACGACAACTTCGGCGGCGCGGCGATCGGTACCGGCAGAGGCTGTCATACCGGCGGCACCATCGAAATCACCGGCAGCGCCAAGGTCGTTGCCATCAACGCTTCGCTGTCTCCGGCGATCGGCTCCACCAAGAAAGTATCTCCTGTTGACGGCGCGGTTCCTGCAGCGGAATCCATCACCATCGGCGACGGCGTTACCCTGTATGCGGTATCCGCAGGCGATTACGCGGTGGATAAGGACGCGGCAGCATTGAGCATCAACGACGCGTTCTTCGGCAGCTCCGACAGATGGTTCTTCGGTGAGGACAAGGTCGCGATCGCAGACGTGGCAAGCGTTAAGGCGGAAAGCCAAAAGGGCGAAATGGTTTATAACAACCTGCCCCAAGGCTCCGTGTCCCTGTGGGCGAATATCAAGTCCGCCACACCCGCGCCTGAACCCACACCGGAACCCGTCGCTCCCAAGGGCAACCTGAAGATCGTGGCGCCTTTGGCTATGGCGCTGCGTTTTGAGGACGGCAGTGTATACTACAGCGGCGACAGCGTCGAGGTAGAGCTGAACAAGGAATACAAGTTCCAGATGTGCACGGTTGACTGGACGACCCGCAGCGTCAACGGCGAAAAGAAGATCCACAAGCCCTACGAGACCTTCTATCCCGAAGATACTGCTTGGATCCATACCAACCACGGCGTATATTCCGACGATAACGTAGGTCTGCGCGGCTCGGTGGTATATCGCGTCACCCTGCTGCCCGAAGCCGGCAGAAACACCTATGACGCCGAAAACAAGGCGTTCACCCTGCACAAGGGCGACTACACGCTGCGCACGGACAACAACAAGTGCTTTATGGCGTATCGTTTTTACTATGACGAAAACTACGACGGCAATGCAGTCGAGAGCATGGAGGGCAGAGTGACCACCGGTATCGACCATGTGCTGTATGACATCGGATCCGATCACACCAACACCTTGGATGACTTCCGCTACACCAAGCCGCTGGCTTCGTTGTCCATCAACCTGCCGCTCGGCGCGACCGTGACGGCGAAGGAGTATATCGACGATGTTTTTGAGAAGGAAACGCAGATCCTGGTCACCATCGACGAAGAGAATCCCGACTTATGCTACAAAAACTTCTATTGGAGATACGCATAAGCATAGCACAGATCATTTTTTCCTGAAATAAAACCTATTCCTTGACTTGACTTTTGTCAAGTCAAGGAATATTCTATTAAAAAGGGGATTTTTCATGATAAAAAAAATGACAAGTAAACTTGCTATCATACTTCTTATTGCTGTGATCGCGCTGACTTGCGCTGCTTGCGGTAACGATCCGAACGTCAAGCAGCAGGATACCACCTCAGGCTCTTACGCGGTGGACGTCGGCAAGGATGCAAAGGAAACCGAGCGCGAAGGCTTTCATTCCTATCCTGCCGGTAAAACCGATCCCATCAACTTAGGCGGCACAGAGGTAAAGGTGACCGACTTTGCGGTGTACGGCTACGAACTGCAAAACATGATGGCGGTCAAAAAGTTTGCGTCTCCCAAGGAGTTGTCGGTCGACCTGCTGGCTCAGTACGCGTTTTCGCATGCGCTTTTCCCGCGCCTGAACGAAGCCAACAACAAGCCGATGGAGTACCGTACCATCAGCGAAGAGGATCTCAACGCGTCACTCACAAATCTGTTCGGCAAGATCGACGTGGATCTGAAGAAATCCGTTTTGTACCAGCCGTCGAAAAAGATGTTTGAAATGTGGATCCCTGCTTACGGCTGCAATATCTATTACAATATCGACGCAGTCAACATCAACGGCGATACGGCGGATATCATCACTACCTACTTCAACGAACTCGAACGCAACACCATGCTTGGCAGAAGCACCGTGAAGGTGGGCGTCGAGAACGGCAAGCCCGTTATCCGTGCGCTGTCGAGCGAGTAAGGAGATTGCTATGGAAGAAAAGATTCGTCAGCTGGAAGAAGAAAACCGCCGCATGCGCGAAGCGCTGCACGCCGTTGCCCACCACCAGAAGGAAATACAAAAGCTGCTTGACGGTGTGAAGGATCTGCTGGAAACGGCGGAGCCCGATGGGGAAAATGAGCATGTCTCGTACGACGACGTGAAAAAACTGTTAAAAAAGTATTCAAGACTATAAACAATTGGTTGGGCACTTATGAAAGTAGTATCCTCTATAAAGGAAAAATGGCAAAATAAAAAGGGAAAGGACGTTGCTTTCCCTCTGATAGGCGTGGCGCTGATCGTGTTCGTGCTGACCGTAGCGGTTTATTTTGTAGCGGCATACGTCGCCGACAGCTACAGCAAGGACAATATGCTCAGCGGTTGGAGTTATGGCTACACCGACCGCGCCGGCGCAGTGCCGACGGGCGAGCTGCGCCTGTATAACGCGCAAAACCCGGTGATCACCGAAAGCAGTGTGTACAAAGAGAATATTTATTTTACCAAAACCCTTCATCCCGAGGACACCGGCAAGTGTGTGGTGCTCATCACCGACTATTCCCCGATGAAGATCCGCGTCAACGGCAGGGTAGTGTATAACAACTACTTTGATTCCGCCGGGTACGTCGGCAACTGCTACAACGCGATTTGGCTGGAGCCCTCCACGCACGACCGTGAGGTGGAGGTTTTCATGAAGCTGCCGCTTTCGGTGCGAATGGAAGCCTATTTGTCAGACGGCGACCCGGCGTTCCAGATGAATACCGGTTTGATGCTCGGCGGCGCTCTGTTCGCGGTGGGCGTCGTTGCGCTGCTGGTATTGCTGATCATTTCGATCGCACGGCATAAACTGCGCCGTTCGCTCTTGGTGGCGTGCATTGTCGCCTATTCCGGCATCGCGGTGGCGACGCATGTGCTGCCGGAGTGCACCTATTTGTTCAACGATCCGATCTGGCTGCGGATTTTCATGATCCCCGCGCAGCTCTCGTTTATGGTGGCGCTGGCGTGTCTGACGACGCAGTTCAAGACCAAGGGAAAAACCATGATCGCCATCGGCTTTGCGTCGGGCATTTCCATCGCGGCCGTCATGATGTCCTTTACGCCGCTCTTGCTCAAAATATCGGTTCCGCTGATGAGCGTGCTTTGTCTGTTAGCGGCGCTGTTCACCTCGCAAACTGCGCTTACCCAGCTGGACCGGCGCATCCAATACGCGGCTCCGGTGTTTGTGATGTGCGCGTACCTGTTTATGACGATCTTGCTCGCCGGTATTTTGATAGTGAACCGGCAGCGCGTGCTGTATATCTACAGCGTCACCTTCCCCGTGATGGTTGTCGGCGGCATGCTGGAATATATTTATATCGCCGATTACCGCTACCGTAAAAAGAACCGCGAACTGCAGGCGCATACGACGCGCTACAGCAGCTCGGTAGAGGGCGTGTCGCGGTTTATCCGCAACATGATGCAGTGTACCGACAAAAACCTCTTTTTTGAAACTGCTTATGAAGAGGTCAAAACGCTGCTGACCGTCTACAACCCCGGAAACGAGGGGATCAGCTGCTGTGCGGCCGTTTGCGAAGGCGACAGTTGCCGTGAGATCTTCAACAGCGGCGTCGGCGACTGCAACTACCGCGCGATCACGGAAAACAGTAATATAACAGAAAAAAACTGCATGGTGTACGAAACCTATTTTGACTTCGTTTTGCGCGACAGCGACGCGCCCGGCGCGGTGCTGCATTTTGAAAATATCGTCGACGGACTGGATATGTTTTTTGTCAGCGTGCTGGAAACTATCTACTGCGGATTGGAAACGACGTACGAAAACACGTTCCGATCCGGCAACAGCAAAAATTTGAACGTCATGTTTACCGAGCTGGCGGAAAACGCCGAGATCGACAACGGCTATACGGACGAGCATTTGAAGCATGTTTCTCACTACACTGCCGCGCTGTGCCGCAAGCTGGGTATGGACGAGGAAAAGGTGCAGTTGATCGCGACGGCTTCCAAGCTGCACGACCTCGGCAAGCTCGCCGTGCCGAAATACATCATCAACAAGCAAGGACGATTTAACGAGGACGAGCGTATCATCATCAACAGCCACACGCGATTTGGCTACACCATCCTCGCTGCGTTCGATGAGGATCCCGTCATCGCTGCTGCCGCCACCATCGCGCTGTATCACCACGAGCGCTATGACGGCAACGGCGTCAACGGCCTGGAAGGTGAGGATATCCCGCTGGAGGCGCGCATCGTGACGATTTGCGACGTGTATGATGCGCTTACCACCGAGCGCACCTACAAATCGGCGTGGAGCCAGCGTGACGCCGTCAATTACCTTTCGTCGCAAAAGGGCAAAATTTTCGACCCCAAGCTTACCGATTTATTTATTGAGGAAATCACAGCGTCCGCAGCCGGATAAGAAAGGCGGTTTGAGGCATGAAGAAAAAGGGAAAAAAGAATACCGCGCCTGAAAAACCGTTGACGCCGGAGGAGCAGCATTTTGCGGATCTGCGCGAAAAGCGCAAGCAAAAGCTGGTGAAATTCCGCAAGCGCTTGAAATGGTACCATATTTTGATGGCGGTGATCGTGCTGGCGGTCATTGTCCTGTTCGTGGGCTGGCACCTGAAGCCCAAGCGTGAAATGGATGTGGTGACCATCGACAAAACCGTGCTGTCCTACTCGGAGGATGAGGATATCAACAAGGATCACATCTACCGCAAGCACCAGGGATTCACGCGGATACTCAATCAGCAGCGCTACGTCAAAAACGACGGCACGGACTACGATTATAAAAAGGATTATATCGGTCCCGTTGTCGACGAGGAGGGAGCTTACAGCCACGATACCGATCTGGGCGACGCCACCGGCACGCCCGATTTGGTGTATCTCTGCGACAGCTACGGCATGGGCAACGACACCTTCGGCCATTACAACGGCAGCAATCCGCTTCACGGCGGTGTGTCGTCCGACGAAATGTCCTACATCTCCTTCGCTCACGAATACGGCGCGCAGGTGATCACCGAAATGGCGCTGTTCAGCGCGCCGATGGAGGATGCGGTCTATGCCCAAATGACGGCGATGACCGGCGTGACGCCGACCAAATGGATCGGCAGATACCTCGTCGATCTGGAGGATTTCAGCGACGTGCCCGATTGGGCGCCGCCGATGTATGAGCAGCAGGAGGGCGTTGAATGGCGCTTCACCGGTCCGGGCATCCTGTTGGTTTCCACCGACGGCAAAATCATCATCTTGGAGCAGAACACGGATTTCGTTTCGCAGAATTTGCTGGAGATCTACATCAACGACGACTACAAAGACGAGTTCGGCAGCTGCGACAAGTGCAATTTTTACAACTGGTTCGAACTGGTCGAGCCGAACTACGGTACCGAAACCATTGCCACCTTTGCGTTTGACCTCAACGCCGTCGGCATGGAAAAAATAAAGGAAATCAGCAAAATCCCACGCTTTGCCGCCGTCACCCGCCGTCAGGAGGAAGGCTATGAGCCGGTGTATTTCTTTGCCGGCGATTGCTGCGACTATGTCAACGGCGACCGCTACAGCCGCTTCCTGTTCGCCAACGAGTTCTTCAAGCTGCTGTCCTATGACCGTCAGGGTGATATTTCCAACTTTTACTGGCGCTTTTACAATCCCATGATCCGCCATATTCTGGACAACACCTCTTCGCGAAAGCACGAGGACGAGGAAAAGAAGGCGCATACCGAGGTGGCGCGCGTCAACAACGGCACTTTCCAGGTGCTCGCGGACGATAAGTGGAAAAGCCTCAACTTAAAGGCGATCTCCATCAACGCGCAAAAGCCTGCCGAGAAGCAGTATTCGCGCGACTTTACCTACTATGAGGCGCTGTTGAACAGCGCGGGCGAAATGGGCATCAACTGCATCACCGCCAAAGCGCTGCTGCCGCCCGAGTTTTACGCGGCGCTCAGCCGCTACAACAAACAAACGACCGATGCGCCGATGTATTTGCTGCAGCACATGGCGCCGCCTGAGGACTTAAAACCCGCCGATTACCTCTCGGATGACGGCTTGGAAAAATGGCGAACGGAAATCGAGAGCGTGGTCAAGGCGCTGCACGGCGAAATGTCCGTTGAAGGGGTCAAAACAGGCAAAGCTAACTACTTTATCGATATTTCCGCGTATCTGCTTGGCATTACCGTCGACCCCGTTTACGAGGGCATCGGCAATTTGACGTCCTATCAGTACGAGGGCGATTATACCAACAATAAAAGCGGCGCACAGGGCTTCGCCGCTATGCTGTATGATGCCGCGCAGCGTGTTTCCAAAGAAACCTACGGCTACTGTACGCCGGTCGCCGTCAGCACGCCCATGTCGCTGACAAAAGGACTGTGGTTCGTCAAGGACGAATCTGCCTTTGTGCAGGAGGATATGGTCAAGTCAGACTACGAGACTTACTTTTATAACGATATCCTGCTCGACAACGCGCTGCCCGACAGCAGCGCCACGGCGAAACAATCGGTGCATGACCGGTATTTGGCGGTGTTCACCGCCATCGGTGAAAACGTTCCGTCCGCGCTGACCTCCGGCTTGAGTGTTTCCGCGGTCAATGCGGTATATGGGCAGCAAGCTGTCACGGAAAAGGAGCAGGGCGAACAGCTGACAGAGGCGCTGCGCGCTTCAAAGGAAAGCGGACTGCTGGGAACGGTCATTTACGATCTTAACGACAGTTGGGACAGCGTTTCCGAGGACATGAGCCGCTTTACTGCCGCGCCGGAGGACAGCTACCTGTGGCACAACACCTGTGACACCACGCAGACGACCGGCATTATCGCCGTGGACAGCGTGCAGCCCGAAACCCCGGGATTGGTGCTGACCGACGACGATTTGGTGCAGTCGCTCGCGCTTTCCAACGACGCGGGATACCTGTACCTCACCATCCAGCTGCTGGAGGAAAACGACTACAAGGCGAACGCGATGTTTGTCGGTCTCGACACCTTCCAGCGCAACGACGGCGAATATTTTTACGCCAAGGACTTCACCGGCAACTCACTGTCGGGCATGGAATTTTCGCTGCGCTTTGACGACAAGCAAAAGGCGGCGCTGTATGTGATGAGCAGCTATGACCGCTCACGCGGAACGGCGATAACCAAGGAAAGCTATACCGCTGCATATCAAAAGGTGGCGGATCTCGTTTACGGCAGCTTCAGCTCGGGTGACAACCAGTTTTATCAAACCGGCTCCACCATTTACGTGCGCTTGCCGTGGACATTGCTGAACGTGGCTGACCCGTCGAAAAAGCTGGTGATCAACGATCCGAAAATCACCGAGGAGCGCGCCAAAACCGCCGGAACCAACGGCGTCCTTGCGTCGGTGATGATCGGCGACCGCCAATCGAAGGACGTTATGTACGCCTTCCCGCAGGACAAGCACGATCCCGGCTACAAGGTGTTTCAGTGGAGCAAGTGGGACACCGCTGCTTATGCGCTGCGGCGCCGCGACAGCTTCAATATATTGAAAAGATATTTTACTTAACCATACCGGTGTATCGGGCAGAAAGGAGTGACTCACTGTGAAAATTGAATTGATCAGTGTTATCGGCTTGCTTCTCTGCCTGCTGATCATCGGCTTCGAGTACATTCTTCATTACCGCTTAGCGGAGCTGCAGGACGAACACACTACACGGATCGAAAACATTCTCCAGCGGCTGGAGATCCATGTGGAGGGCGTGCTGTTTGCCCCGACCGAAAGCAGCCGCGATAAGGAGATCAAGGCGCTCGCCGACGAGATCAACGGCGATTTTGAGGTATATGAGCTCGCTGTCCAGGCGATCTGGCACTACAAGGGCAGCGAACTGCATACCGATTCGGAGCAAATGGAGCGTCTGATCGACCGCGTCAACGAGCAGGTGAAGCCTGTGGAAATTTA
The DNA here is from genome assembly GCA_946415335.1 of uncultured Clostridia bacterium. GTDB lineage: Bacteria > Bacillota > Clostridia > Oscillospirales > Acutalibacteraceae > Ruminococcoides. The sequence goes on along the minus strand of CAMKSB010000008.1, from coordinate 1,623 downwards.
CGGCAAAATGCTTGACGCCGACGATGTGTACCACCGCGGATATGCCTGCCGCCGCTTGGCGGAGTTGGGCGCTGTGGAATACCGCGAGCAGATCGCGGAACTGATGGACAGCAAAAACCGCGACCTTGCCTACAACGCGGCGATGGCGCTGTGCCAGATGGGCGATACCGAGCGCGTGGCGACGTATTTGCTGCGCATCGAAAACGACCGCATGTATTCGGGCAGGATCGTCAACGAGTTTTTTGACAAATTCACCGGCAGCCGTCAGGCATTAGCGGAAAAGGTGCTTGAATCGTGCAATCCTTATATGCGCTGCACGGTCATCAAAACCATTGCCGTGTACAAGATCGACGCCTTTCGCGATATGTACATCCAAGGCGCCACAGGCAATGATTATCAGCTGAAAATAGCCTGCGTCAAGGCGCTGGCGTCGTTCGGCTATCCTGAGGACGAACAAATTTTGCAGATGGCGGCGCAGGACAAGGATTGGGTCATCCGTTCTTCTGCTATCCGCGGACTTTCGCGGCTGCACACGTCCACCGCGCTGACAACGGTGAAGCGCGGACTGAGCGATAAAGAATGGTGGGTGCGCCAAACTGCGGCGCAGGCGATCACCAACATGGATATTTCCACGAAGGATCTGGAGGAAATACTCGGCGGCTACGACCGTTTTGCCGCCGACGCCATGAAAGCCGTGCTCTACCGCACGGTGGACACAGACGAATAATCACCACCGGAGAAGGGAGGAGCGCTTGTGGGCTTTCTAAACGCTGTCCGCAGCTTCATTGTTGTATTCAACTACTTTTGTATGGCGTTCACGCTGATACTGAATATCATCTACATCATCCAGCTGTTCGTATCGCTGATACGCGTGCATAAAAACTACGATAAAACCTTTTCGGACGATTTCTACAGCTATATCGAAAGCGACAACCTGCTGCCGATCTCGCTGATCATCCCCGCTTATAACGAGGAAGAAAATATCGTGCAAAATGTGCGCTCGCTGATGAAGATGAACTATCCGCAGTATGAGATCATCGTCGTCAACGACGGATCCACCGATAAAACGGGCGAACTGCTCGTCAATGCGTTTCACATGCACAAAATCGAAACGTCCATCCGCTATCAGATCCCCACGGAAAAAATCGAGGGTGTGTATTTCAGCAAGGACTACCCCAACCTGCTCTATGTACAAAAGAAAAACGGCGGCAAGTCCGACGCGCTGAACGCGGGCATCAATATTTCACGCTATCCGCTGTTTACCTGTCTGGATGCGGACTCGCGCCTGGAAAAGGACGCGCTGCTGCGCCTGTCGCTCGAATTTATCAAGGACTCGCGCACGGTGGTGGCAGGCGGTTTGGTGCGTATCGCCAACGGCTCGCGCATCGTGGACGGCGAGTTAAAGGGCTTTACCATGCCCAAAAAGCTGATCGAGCGTTTCCAGATCGTTGAATACTACCGATCCTTTTTGATGGGACGCGTATTTTGGAGTTCTACCAACTCGCTGTTGATCGTATCCGGCGCATTCGGCTTGTTTCGCAAGCAAACGGTAATCGACGTGGGCGGCTACAAGCGCAACACGATCGGCGAGGATATGGAGATCGTGGTGCGTATCCATCGCTA
>CAMKSB010000007.1 GCA_946415335.1 uncultured Clostridia bacterium | reverse complement strand
TTGGTTGCCCAGTATATTTTGAATATGCTCGAGGCACAGGACGGCAGCGCTGAGATCCAGCGCAACGAGCTGGCAGGCTCGCTTGGATGCGTACCCAGCCAGATCAATTATGTTATCACCTCGCGTTTTACGCCCGAGCAGGGCTATATCGTCGAAAGCCGGCGCGGCGGCGGCGGATACATCCGTATCAGCCGCGTCAAAATGGACAAAAGCACCGCGGTCATGCATATCGTCAATTCGATCGGCGATCATCTTGACAGGGCTTCCGCCGAGGCGATGCTCAAAAACATGCTGCAGCAGGATATGATGGAGCTGCAGACCGCCAAGGTCATCGCGGCGGCTTTATCTGACAGAACGCTTCGCAGCGTCGAGCCGGTCAAGCGCGACGAGCTCCGTGCAAGCCTGTTCAAGCACATGATCATCACACTGAATAATTAGGACTAGGGAGGTATCGTAATGAAATGTGAAAGATGCGGCGCTTCCAACGCCAATACCCATGTAAAAACCATTATCAACGGTGAGCTCAGAGAATATGATCTCTGCGCCGAATGTGCCCACAAGCTGGGCTACACCAATGTTTTCTCCGATATGGAGAGCGATTTTTCCCATCTGCTGGGCAGCTTCTTCGGCAACGTCCTGCCGGCGCGTACCCAAACAGCACGCTGCGAGTTCTGCGGTTCGACCTATGCCGAGATCGCGGATACCGGACACGTCGGTTGTGCACATTGCTATGAGATGTTCGCTGACCGGCTTAACCCGTCCATTCTCCGGATTCACGGCAACGCGGCGCACTGCGGCAAGCACAGCAAGGCGGCTCGCGAAGCGCAGGCTTCAAAGTCCGCGGAGTTGACCAAGGAAGAGCAGCTGGCAGCCTGCAAAAAGCAGCTAGACGAAGCGATCGCCAAGCAGGAATTTGAGAAGGCGGCCGAATTACGCGATAAGATCAAGGAAATGGAGGGTGCAAATCATGAGTGATATCGTCATTTCCACCAGAGTCCGTCTGGCAAGAAATCTTAAAGAATACCCGTTTCCCTGCAAGCTGAACGCGCAGGGCAAGGAAAAGGTAATACAGAGCGTGCGCAATGCGCTGATGAACAATACCAGCGCGATCTCCGGTGATTTCAGCTGTATCCGCATGAGCGAACTGTCGCCGCAGAAATGCGTTTCTCTGGTAGAGCGCAGACTGGTCAGCCCGGAATTTATCAGCAACACCGAGGGCAGAGCGCTGATCCTCAGCAAGGATGAAAGCATGAGCCTGATGGTGAACGAGGAGGACCACATCCGCCTGCAGGTGATTCGTCCCGGTCTCGCACTTGACGAGGCATACGATACCGCCGACAAGCTCGACAGTCTCCTCGACGAAAACCTGCGCTTTGCCTTTGACGAGCGGCTGGGTTATCTCACGCAGTGCCCGACCAACCTCGGCACCGGCATGAGAGCGTCCGTCATGCTTCATCTGCCGGCGCTTGAAAAGAGCAACGTGATCCAACGTATCAGCGGCAATCTCAGCAAGCTGGGCTTGATCATTCGCGGTGCTCACGGCGAAGGCACCGAGCCGAAGGGCGCGATGTATCAACTCTCCAATCAGATCACCCTCGGTATTTCCGAGAAAGCGGCGATCGAAAACCTCAAAAACATCACCAATCAGCTTGTCTCCCAGGAGCTGCAGGCGCGTGAGCGTATCTGTTCCAGCATCGACGTGCAGGACACCATCGCGCGCAGTCTCGGCATTTTGAAAACCGCGTTGGTGATCTCGCACGACGAGGCGCTCAGACTGCTTTCCAACGTCCGTCTGGGCATCGCATCCGGACAGATCAAGGACGTGGAGACCGACCTGATCGATCGGCTGATGACCGCTGTCGAACCGGCGACGCTCAGCGAAAATCTGGGCAAAACCCTGTCGCCGCAGGAACGCGACGTCGAACGCGCCAAACTCCTGCGCGAAAGCCTGAATTGATCAACCATCAGTGAATTAAGAAAAAACAACCATTAACGGAGGTGTATGAAATATGTTCAATATCGAAGGGTTCACCCAAAAAGCCAATACAGCCGTCAATCTCGCGGTGGAATCCGCCGAGAGCATGGGACAGAGCTACGTCGGCACTGAGCACATCCTGCTCGGACTTATCAAGGAGGACACCGGCGTTGCCGCCGAAGCGCTCAAAAGCTGCGGTCTGACCGCGAAGGCGCTCGAGGAAAAGATCCGCGCGGCAGGTACCGGCTACCCGACCAAGCTCAGTCCGAACGCCTTTACACCGCGCACCAAGCGTTTGCTCCAGACGGCGGTCGCCTTTGCGGCAAAGACCGGCGGCTACGTCGGCACCGAGCACATTTTGCTCGCGATCCTCTATGAGCAGGACAGCTACGCCCACAGCTTCCTCCGTGAACTGGGCGTAGACGTAAACACCCTTGCCGGACAGCTGCAGAACTCCCTCGGCGGTCAGTCCTCTCAGGGCAGCGCCCCCGGCGGCGATCCGCAGAACGGCGGCGAATCCGCCCTTGACAAGTTCGGCAGAGATCTTACCCAAGCAGCCAAAAACGGCGAGATCGATCCCGTCATAGGCAGGGAAAAGGAGATCGAGCGCGTGATCCAGATCCTCTCGCGCCGTACCAAGAACAACCCCGTTCTCATCGGCGAGCCCGGCGTCGGCAAAACCGCCGTTGCGGAAGGTCTGGCGCTCGAGATTTCCAAGGGCAACGTCCCGGAGATCCTCCGCGACAAGCGCGTTGTCACGCTCGACCTCACCGGCATGGTCGCCGGCGCCAAATACCGCGGCGACTTTGAGGAGCGCATCAAGGCGGCGATCGACGAGGTCAAGCAGAGCAAGAACACGATCCTCTTCATCGACGAACTGCACACCATCATCGGTGCAGGCGCGGCGGAAGGAAGCGCCGACGCGGCGAATATCCTCAAGCCATCCTTGGCGAGAGGCGACTTCCAGGTTATCGGCGCAACCACGCTGAACGAATACAGAAAGTATATCGAGAAGGACGCGGCGCTTGAACGCCGGTTCCAGCCCGTCAAGGTCGGCGAGCCGACGCAGGAGCAGGCGATCGCGATCCTCAAGGGCTTGCGCGACAAGTATGAGGCGCACCACAAGGTCACGATCACCGACGAGGCGATCGAAGCGGCAGTCAAGCTGTCCTCGCGCTATATCGCCGACCGTTACCTGCCCGACAAGGCGATCGACCTTATCGACGAGGGCGCTTCCAAGGTTCGTCTGGCTTCCATGACTTCTCCTGATGACATCAAGGAGCTGGAGCAGACCATCGAGCGGTTTGAGCAGGAAAAGGCGAGCGCCGTCAACGAACAGGATTTCGAGCGTGCCGCCAAGCTCAGAGACGAGCAGAAGGAAGTTCAGGCGCGTCTGGACGAGTCGCGCAAGCGTTGGAAAGAGCACCAGAAGGACAGCTGCGGCTCCGTTGACGCGGAGATCATCGCGCAGATCGTCTCCGATTGGACGGGCGTGCCGGTGGTTCAGCTCACCAAGGAGGAGAGCGAACGGCTGCTGAACATGGAGCAGGTGCTTCATGAGCGCGTCGTCGGTCAGGACGAAGCTGTCACCTCTATCGCGAAAGCGATTCGCCGCGGCAGAGTCGGTCTGAAGGATCCCAAGCGTCCGGTTGGTTCCTTCATCTTCCTCGGTCCCACCGGCGTCGGCAAGACCGAGCTGTGCAAGGCGCTGGCGCAGGCGATGTTCGGCGACGAAAACGCCATGCTCCGTCTCGACATGTCCGAGTATATGGAGAAGCACACAGTCTCCAAGCTGATCGGTTCGCCGCCCGGTTACGTCGGCTTTGACGAAGGCGGTCAGCTTACCGAAAAGGTGCGCAGAAAGCCCTACTCCGTCGTTCTCTTCGACGAGATCGAGAAGGCGCATCCCGACGTGTTCAACATGCTTCTGCAAATTTTGGAGGACGGCAGACTGACCGACTCGCAGGGCAGGACCGTGGATTTCAAGAACACCGTCATCATCATGACATCCAACGTCGGCGCACGGCTGATCACCGATCACCAGAACTCCCTCGGCTTCGTGCAGAACGAGGAAAAGAAGGAGGAACAGGATACCAAACAGCTTGTTCTCGGCGAACTGAAAAAGGTATTCCGCCCCGAATTTCTCAACCGTGTGGACGATATCATCGTGTTCAACAAGCTCACGCAGGACGAGATCAAGGAGATCGCGCGCAAAATGCTCGACACACTCTCCAAGCGCCTTGAAAGCATGGATATCACGATCACCTTCACCGACGCGGCAGTGACCGCGATCGCCGACAAGGGCTTTGACGACGCCTACGGCGCAAGACCGCTCAGACGCGCCATCCAGAGTGAGATCGAGGATACCCTTTCCGAGTATATGCTCGACGGCAAAGTGCAGGCAGGGCAGTCCGTCACCTGCGACTATCAGGACGGCAAATTCACCTTTACAACCGAATAATTCCAATAAAGAAATAAGCCCCGGCTTTTATGCCGGGGCTTTGCTATATTCTGTTTACGCGCGTTCGCTGTAGCCGTGCGCCTTGTCGAGGAGCATATCCTTGACCTTCATCAGTCTCGTGCGGCTGCTGCGGTCGTTTTCCTCCAGTTTCATGGAGATGTACTTGATCGTCTCCTGATAGCGCGGGATCATGACGTGCTCCAGCGAATTGACGCGGCGGCGCGTCTTTTCGATCTCCGCCGACATCAGTTCGCAGCTCTTTTCGTACTGCGCCAGCTTGATCAGATCCGGAAGCAGCGCGTCGAGATTCATCACCGCGTCGTCCAGCTCAAACGAGGTGAACGCGAAACCGTAGGGGAAGATATCTCCCTTGTCGGTGGTGCGTGTGTCTGTCTCAAACTGCGGGATCTCCACGCTCATGACGTTTTTCGAGCCGACCTCCACGTTGATCTGCTGCTTTGGCGAGAGAAGGGACGCGTCGAGCGCCTCCTTGCTCATCACGGCGCTGGCGTTGACGAAGTGGGCGTTACAGCTTACCAGCTCCGTCTCCACCTTTTCGCGCAAGTCCCTTGTCTCCCTCACGAGGTCGAGGAACTGCCGCATCAACTCATCGCGCTTGTCCTTGAGCATCTTATGACCGCGCACAGCGGTAGTGAGCTGCCTTTTCAGCTTGCTCAGCTGCATACGCGTCGGGTTTACATTCATTACTGCCATCGTATTCCCCCTTATTCACCGGGATAATACTTGTCGAGCATTTCGTCCTTGATTCGTTTCAGCTCGGAGCGGGGCAGGATCGCCAGCAGTTTCCAGCCGATGTCGAGGGTCTCCTCAATGGAGCGGTTCGCGTCGTAGCCCTGCGAGACGTATTCTCTCTCGAAGGCTTCGGCAAATTCCGCGTATTTCTTATCCATCTCGGTCAGCGCCGCTTCACCGAGAATGACCATCAGCTCGCGCGCGTCCTTGCCTCTTGCGTAGGCGGCGAAAAGCTGGTTCATCGTCGCGGCATGATCCTCACGTGTCCTGCCGGGACCGATACCCTTGTCCTTGAGTCGGGACAGGGAAGGAAGCACGTCGATCGGCGGCGTCACGCCCTTGCGGTAGAGCTCACGGGAAAGAATGATCTGTCCCTCGGTGATATAGCCGGTCAGGTCGGGGATGGGGTGGGTCTTGTCGTCCTCAGGCATGGTGAGGATCGGGATCAGCGTGATGGAGCCTTCCTTGCCTCTCAGTCTGCCTGCTCTTTCGTACAGTGTCGCGAGGTCGGTGTACATGTAGCCGGGATAGCCGCGTCTGCCGGGAACTTCCTTTCTCGCGGCTGAGACCTCACGCAGCGCGTCGGCGTAGTTGGTGATGTCGGTCATGATGACCAGTACGTGCATGCCCAGGTCAAAGGCGAGGTATTCCGCGGCGGTCAGCGCCATCTTTGGGGTGGCGATACGCTCGATCGCGGGGTCGTTCGCGAGGTTGACGAACATAACGGTACGGTCGATCGCGCCGGTCTCCTTGAAGGACTGGATAAAGTAATCCGATTCCTCAAAGGTGATACCCATCGCGGCAAAGACAACGGCGAACTGCTCGTTCTTGCCTCTTACCGCCGCCTGACGGGCAATCTGCGCGGCAAGCTGGGCGTGAGGCAGACCGGAAGCCGAGAAGATCGGCAGTTTCTGACCTCTTACCAGCGTATTCAGACCGTCGATCGCGGAGATACCGGTCTGTATAAACTCCTGCGGATAGTTTCTGGCGGCAGGATTCATAGGCGTGCCGTTGACGTCCATGCGCTTTTCGGGGATCAGCGCCGGACCGTCGTCGATCGGGTTGCCCAGACCGTCAAAAACGCGGGAGAGCATGTCGGGAGAAACGGCGAGTTCCATGGAACGGCCGAGAAATCTGACCTTGGATCCGGCGAGGTTGATTCCGGCGGCGGAGTCAAAGAGCTGAACCAGCGCGTTGCTGCCGTCTACCTCCAGCACCTTGCAGCGGCGCGTTTCACCGTTGGGCAGTTCAATCTCGCCCAGCTCGTCATATTTGACGTCGTCAACGTCGCTGATCATCATCAGAGGTCCCGCGACCTCTCGAATGGTACGGTATTCCTTTGGCATCAGTCATCACTCCTTTTCAGCACATCGGCGATCTCGGCGTCAAGCTGCGCTTCGATCGACTCGAATTCCGCCTGCACCTTGTCCTCCGGCTCATATTTGAATCTGCCGATACGCTCGCGCACGGGCAGACCGACGAGCAGCTCGATGTTGGCGCCGCTCTGCAGGGCTTCTCTCGCTTTGTCGTAGAAGCTGAGGATCGCGCGCATCATCAGTACCTGTTTGGGCAGGGAGGTGTAGGTGTCGGTCGGGTCAAAGGCGTTCTGGTGCAGGTAGTCCTCACGGATGGAACGGGCGGATTCGAGCTTCAGGCGGTCGGGCGCGGAGAGCGCGTCCATACCGACGAGGTTGACGATCTCCTGCAGTTCACTTTCGTCCTGCAGCAGCGCCATCAGTCTGCCGCGCAGCTCCATGAAATCGGGAGCGGCGTTCTCGGCAAACCATTTGGCGAGCTGATCGGTGTAGAGGGAATAGGAGGTCAGCCAGTTGATCGCCGGGAAGTGGCGCTTGTAGGCGAGGTTGGCGTCCAGTCCCCAGAACACCTTGACGATACGCAGGGTAGCCTGCGAAACAGGCTCGGAGATATCGCCGCCGGGCGGAGATACCGCGCCGATGACCGACAGCGCGCCCTCAGTGTCCTCGGTACCGTTGACCAGCACGCGTCCGGCTCTCTCGTAGAACTGTGCCAGACGGCTGCCCAGGTAAGCCGGATAACCTTCCTCACCGGGCATTTCCTCCAGACGGCCGGACATTTCGCGCAGCGCTTCCGCCCAGCGGGAGGTGGAGTCCGCCATCAGCGCGACGGTGTAGCCCATGTCGCGGAAGTATTCCGCGATGGTGATGCCAGTGTAGATCGAAGCTTCACGCGCCGCAACAGGCATATCGGAGGTGTTGGCGATCAGAACGGTTCTTTCCATCAGGGAGTTGCCGGTACGGGGATCTTTCAGTTCGGGGAACTCGTTGAGTACGTCGGTCATCTCGTTGCCGCGTTCGCCGCAGCCGATGTAGACGATGATATCCGCAGCCGCCCATTTCGCGAGCTGGTGCTGTACGACGGTTTTGCCGGAGCCGAACGGTCCCGGAACCGCCGCTACGCCGCCCTTTGCCAGCGGAAAGAGCGTGTCGATCGGGCGCTGACCGGTGGTGAGCAGGATATCGGGAGAGAGTTTTTTCTTATACGGTCTGCCGACGCGGACAGGCCACTTGGTCGCCATGGTGAGGTTTTCCTCGCCATTTGCGGTTTTGAGCACGGCAACCGTTTCATCAAGGGTGAAGTCGCCCTCGTTGATCTTTGTCAAAGTACCCTCGGTCTTGTTGGGCACGAGGATCTTGTGCAGCACGGCGTTCGTCTCCTGAACGGTGCCGAGGATATCGCCGGCTTTCAGTTTGTCGCCGACCTTGGCGACCGGCGTGAAATGCCACTTCTTCTTGTGGTCGAGAGACGGCACGTCGATGCCTCTTTTGAGGTTGGTGCCGGCAACCTTCATGATCTCATCCAGCGGGCGCTGGATACCGTCGTAGATTGCGCCGATCAGACCGGGACCGAGCTCAACGGAGAGCGGTGCGCCGGTGGACTCCACCTCTTCTCCGGGACCGAGACCGGAGGTCTCCTCATAGACCTGAATCGAGGCTCTGTCGCCGTGCATTTCTATGATTTCGCCAATCAGACGCTGGCTGCTGACGCGCACAACGTCAAACATATTGGCGTCGCGCATGCCCTCGGCGATGACCAGAGGACCCGCGACCTTTGTGATAATTCCTTTTTTCAATGGATACACCTCAATCGTTGAAGATAATATCGGAGCCTACCGCCTTTTCCACAAAAGAGGAAAGGCGTTTTCTGCCTGTCTGCAAGCTGCCGCGTACACCCGGAAGGGGGATCAGCGCCGGGGTCAGGCGCTCGGCGTAACGCAGACGTTCCTTTTCCACCGAGTTGTAGACCTCCTCGGTGAGGTAAATGATCGCGTAATTGTCGCCGTCCGCGATGTTGCGTAAAAGGCGCGCTGCCTGTTCCGTGTCGTCACAGGGATAGATGTCGAGTCCGACTGCCGAGAAGCCCTTGACGGTCTCGGCGTCACCGATCACGGCGATGTGCTTAGCCATAAATCTCACGCAGCCTTTCCCTGATAGTGTCGGCGCCGCTCTGGGTGCGGATGCCGCTTTCGATAATGTGGATCACCTTTTTCTCGGTTTCGCTGCCGAGATAGTAGCCCAGCATCGGCTCAGCGCCTTCGCTGACGCGCTTGCAGCATTCCTTGGTGAGCAGGGTGAGCCTGTCGTCCACAAAGCGCTCAAACGCGGAAGGGGATTCACGGTAGGCTTCGATCGCGTCGCAGCAGCGGTACTCGCTTCTCTTGGCGAGGTAGTCGAGCAGCGGCTCAAAGCCCTTCATGGCGACGGTGATCACCGCGTCCTTGTCAAAGCCTTCCATGCGCACCAGCGCGCGTTTAAGGTACTCGCGGTTCGCGCCGGTTCTCGCGGAACGGATCGCCGTTTTGATATTGCAGTAAAAAATCGTATTCTTAAAATAGTCGCCGAGGAACCGGGAACGCCCGGTCTCGCACAGCCGCAGGATCTCCTGCATGACCGCCTTGTCGACGTAAGCGTCGGAAAGCCGCGCGTCGCCGGTGTGGGCAAGGGCTTCATAAGCCTTGTCAGCCGGGCGCTGCATCCATTCGGGAAGCAGGCTCATGCGGCGGTTTTCCACCGCCTTGACCATCACCGGAACCTCTACGGTGCAGGGTGTGGCGGTCAGGTTGTCGTAAGCCCTGTTCGCCATCGTGCCCTTGAGGATCACTTTGAAGTTGTGTACGTCGTTCAGAATGAGGAACGGCGTGAACACCGAAAAGTCCGGGGAGGTCTCGCGCAGGTACTTCCAGAGTGATTCCGTGCGGCTCTGCAGCAGCTCGTCGACGGTATTGCCCTCGCCAAAGCCCTTGTCGCGCAGCGTAGCGCACAGTTCGTCCGTCGTTTTGCAGGCGAGCAACTGTTCTATGTCGGTGTGGGTGAGCAGATGCTTTTCCCTTGCGCGGACGGAGCCGATGGAATATTCGTATGATACAGCCATGGCGCCTCCTTACTGCCTGAACAGCTCGCGGTTGATGAAATCCTCGATTTCGTCGCGGCGGGCGCTGATCAAAGCCCGGAAGTCCATGTTTTCTTCAATGTCGCCGTTTTTCAGGATAAAGCCGCCGGTGATGTCGGCAGGCGCGTCGGAGACAGTCGCCTCCAGACCTGCCGCGCGTACCTTGTCGGTAAAGTCAGCCGGCAGGCGGTTCAGATCCTTTTGGTTCAGCGAGAGAACCCCGCTTTTGCCCCTGAGTTGGGCGGCGAGTTTATACAGCGCGTCAAAGTAGGCGCTGTCGTCAAGATTTGTCAGATAGTCCAGCAGCATGTCGACGGTCTTGTCGATCTCGCTTCTGCGCTGCCGGAGCAAAGCGCTGCGAACTGCGAGGTCACAGCGGCTTTTGGAAGCCGTTTTGGACTGGGCGCACTTCTGCGCCGTCTTGTCGGCGATCGCCTGAGCGCGGCGCTGCGCCTCCTTTTCTGCTTCGGCGAGTACCGCGGCGTTCGCCTTGTCCGCTTCCGCTTTGATGGCGGCAACAGCCGCGTCGCCGTCTGCGTTGATGCGGTTGATAATCGTTTCTCCGCCGTTCATGTGTTTCACCTCGTTTTTGTGTACTTCAGCATCCCGTTGCGCTTACGCTTTCATGCCGGGGATCGAGATGACAACGAGAAGGGAAACGATGAACGCGAGAAGCGCGTAGATCTCGACCAGGGTAACGGAAACCATGCCCTTGGAGAAGTTCTTATCGTCCTTTGCACTCATGGCGATACCGGAAACAGCCGCCTTACCCTGTGCGATACCGGAGAACAGACCGCCGAAGCCGATCGCGAGAGAAGCGCCGAAGTACCAGAGTCCCTGGGTGAAGGTGGGCATTTCGCCGCCGAGCACACCGCAGCTAACCAAGATCAGGAAGCCGACGATGAAGCCGTACAGACCCTGCGTGCCGGGGAGAAGTGTCAAAACGAGCATTTTACCAAACTGGGAGCTGTCCTCCGAGAGAACGCCCATCGCTGCCTGAGCAGCGCCGCCTACGCCCTTTGCAGAGCCGATACCGGCGAGAACTGTTGCGATTGCTGCGCCTAAAAGCGCGAAAAACATACCATCCATTATTGTTTATCCTCCTGAATTTTAATGTATTTACTTTGCAGCGAGAACGGCTCGAATTCTTTGCCGCCGCCCTCGTAGAACTTACTGAACATCTCCACGTACTGTAAACGCATGGTGTGTACGTAGGAGCCGAGCGCGTTGAGTCCGATGTTGACCAGATGACCGACGATGAAGATGACGATCATGAAGATGAAGCCGACTACGGTGCCGCCCATCATGGTTGCCAGCATGTTGAACACCTGCGCCATAACGCCGGTCGTCAGACCGAGCGCCAGCAGTCTGGAATAGCTGAGCAGGTCGCTGATGTAGCTCGTGATGTCGTACAGCGACGCCAGACCGCCGACGGCTTTGCCGACGATGCCCTTTTTGCCCCTGCCCTGGGTGAGCACCAAACCGACCGCGCAGGCGATGGCGATCGCCGCGCCGATGGTGGTAAAGGGCTGACCGAGCACGATGCCGGCTGCCAGAATCGCCAGACCGATAAGCAGCAACATCCACAGACCGGTGTCAAAGAATGCGCCTGCCCAGTCCTTGCGCTTGAGGCAGGAATAGAACTTGCAGCCCATGCCGACGAGGATATGCACCAGACCGAAGGCGATCGAGATCACCATCAGCGTCAGCGAATCCTTCTGCGGGTCAAGCGTCGGCCACCGGATCATTTCCGCCATGGTGATCTTGCTGCCGGTCATCATGTTGTAGATCGCCGCCGGCGCGTCGCCGAAGAAGCTGCCGAACACCAGTCCCCAGAGGGTGGTGGAAATGCCGCAGTACTGGAAGAGCTTGAGGTTGTTGTACATGCGCTTGTCGGGCTTGAATATCTTGATCATGAGCCCGGTCGCGATGACCATCAGCAGACCGTAGCCCGCGTCGGAGAACATCATGCCAAAGAAGAAGTAGAAGAAAAAGGCAAGCAGCGGCGTCGGATCGACGTCGTCCTTGCCGGGAGCCGCGTACATCAACAGGATGTTTTCCGCCGGCTCGGCAAATTTGTTGTTTTTGAGCTTGACAGGCGCGTCGTCGCCTGCTTCGCCGAATTCCACCACGCAGTCAGCAACTCTGGTGCAGAGCGCCTCGAGCTTGTCGCAGTCCTCCTCGGGGATATATCCCTCGATGATAAAGACGTGATTGGAATGTTCAATGCTGTTGATCACGCTGTATTTGTCCGCGCGGATACGGAAGTAATCCTGCGTCGTCTTGATATCCTCGCGCCGGTCGACGTAGGAAGCGATCTCCTTTTCGGCTTCCTCGCTGTTCGCCTTGAGCGTTTCATTCTTTTGACGAAGCCGTTCCGCCTTGACCTTCGGCACCTTGCTGGTTGCGCCCATCGGACGGGCAAAGCCCAGTGTTCTCAGCGCGTCCTCCGCCGTCGTCTTCTGGCTGACGGGAACGAACACCACCGCGCAGGTCATCTGCGGCTCGCTGTGTTCGACCTCCAGCGCGAATTCCAGCTGCGGGCTTTCCGCGGCGATCGCCGTTTTGAGCTGTTCCTCGGTGTATTCTTCCGGGAAGGTGCCCACGAAAATAGCCGTAGAGCGCGTGCCGGAGGTGTTGAGCGGGATGTCGAGTTTCTGCCATGCCTCCAGCGAGACGAGCTGGGTGGCGATACGCGCCTGTTCCGCCTTGTTGTCTGCTCGCCTTTTGTCCAGCTCCACGATCCGCTTGCAAACGGAGATCACTTCGCCGGATTTAGAGGCGATCACGCCGATCTCGTCCGGGTCTACCTCGCGCCTGCCCTTGAAGGAGCTGAGCATGCCGCTTTTTTCGGGCGAAACACCGTCGAGGATCTTCAAAGCCTGTTCGGTCAGGGTGACGTCGCGCTCAAATACCTGCATGTGAGACGTCATGTCCACACGCTCAAAGCCGTCGCGCGCCTTGTCTATCTTCTTGATCTGGACGAGAGCGCTGTCCTGCAAATGCTCGAGCAGCCGCTTCCGGTCCTTTCGAAGGGCGACGATGCGGACGGTTTTCATTTTTAATTTAGCCAATTAGCATCACCACACTTTTAGTTAGCTTGTCGCGCCCAACAGGGCGTTTGCAGCGCCTTCGATCACGCGACGGCGGTTTTTTTCGGCGCTCGCCGAAATCACCACGCATTGTTCTTTGGCGCTTTTCTCTGCGGCGGAAAGTTCCTTGTCCGCCTCCTGACGCGCCTGTTCCAGCGCGTCGTCCGCCTTTTGCTGCGCTTCGCGTTCATGCTTCGCGATCAGCTCGGCGGCTTCCTTTTTTGCCTTGACAGCGCTTTCCTGCGCCTCGGATTTTGCCTGCGCTTCACGTTCGCGGCATTGTTCCTCAGCGTCGCGGATGGCGTCAAGTATGTCCTTAGCCATATACTCTCCTTTCTTTTGTGTAAAAAATGAGCTGCTTCCGGGCACAGAGCAGCACCCTTCAGCTGCATATTAGCATTTCTACTATACCACAATCTTGTTAAAAAATCAACAATATCATTCATCTTCATAACGGTCAAAAACTGAGTTTTGATTATTTTTCGGACGTTTTTATCAAGCTGCCGGAAAACTGTGCAGATCCTAAAAACTGTCATGTTCGACATCATTCACCATTGACACATCGGAAAATGCCCATTATAATGTAAATAACAACTGTCAGAAGGGTGGTGTGACCATGAAGAAAGAAGTCAAAACCAACGTCATGCGCCTGCTCGAAAAAGAGGGCGTTCCCTATATCGCCCATGAATATCCGCACGGCAAGGAGGCGGTCGACGGCGTAACGGTCGCCTCGCTTTTGGGAGAGAATCCCGACTGTGTGTTCAAGACGCTTGTCACCAAGGGGTCTTCCGGCGAGTACTTCGTCTTTGTCATCCCGGTAGCCGAGGAGCTTGACCTCAAAAAATGCGCCCGTGCCGTCGGCGAAAAGAGCGTGGAGATGATCCATGTGAAGGACATCACCAAGGTGACCGGCTATGTGCGCGGCGGTTGTTCGCCGCTTTGCATGAAGAAGCCGTATCGCACCACATTTCACGCCACTGCCGAAGGACTTCCGAACATCGTCGTCAGCGCCGGAAAAATCGGTTATCAGATAGATTTGGCGCCTTCCGACCTGATTCGCCTGAGCCGTGCGCAGCTTTGTGATATCGTCAAGCAGAGGTAGTTGCTGACACCTTGGTTATGACTACCTATGTGTTCTGCCATGAAAGAGAAAAATGTTAAAATATTTGAATCATATTGAATTGTTTATGTAGAAACAGTTCTGGGGGTATAAAAATATGATCAAACCAACATTTTACAATCTTTCCGACGACAAGCGCAAGCGAGTCCTGCAGGCGATTTTGGAGGAGTTCGCCGACACGGATTCCGAAAAAATCAGTATCAACCGCATCATCAAGCGAGCCAACATCTCGCGCGGCAGCTTTTACCAGTATTTTGACGACAAGGTAGATCTGGTAGAGGTGTTGTTCCGCACGTTGGTAGATATGAACATCAAGGACGCTTACCGCGCGCTCAGCGAGTCCGGCGGCGACATCTTTGCGCTCTACAACAGCTTTCTTGAGATCCTTTTCCGTCTGTCAAAGGACGAATTTTACAACAACATCATGCGCAATCTGTGCAGAAGCATGTACAGCACCGACAGCCTTGTTGCGGAGTATGTACAGACGCGGTGCCGCGGCTTTGACGAGCTCAACCAGTTGGCACAATGCGTCAACCGTTCCAAGCTGCGCTTTTCCACCGACGAAGAGATGGTCGCGCTGCATCAGATCTTTGTCGCGATATTGCGCGACTGCGCGAACCGCCTTTATGTGCTGGACGTCAGCGCTGCTGTTCTGAAAAGCGATTTCGACCGCAAGATCGAGATCATCAAATACGGCGCGCTCTTATAATCCGGGGGTGATGCTCCCGGACAGGGGGAGTATATGTTATCAAAATTCAGTGTTAAAAAACCAATGACCGTTTTTGTCGCGGTGGTGCTCATCATCGTGCTGGGCGTGGTGGCGTATCTGCGAATGACGCCCGACTTGCTGCCCAACATGGATCTGCCCTACGCGATGATCATGACCGTCTATGCCGGTCAGACGCCGGAAACGGTCGAAACCACCGTCACCAAGCCGCTGGAACAGAGTCTGGCCACGGTGGACGGCGTCAAACAAATCACCTCCCAGTCGGCGGAGAATTTCTCGCTGCTGATACTGGAATTTGAGGACGGTACCAACATGGACACCGCCACGGTGGACATGCGTTCTTCGCTGGACGCGATCTCCGACGCGTGGGATGACGCGGTCGGCACGCCGTATCTCATTAAAATCAACCCGAATATCCTTCCGGTCGCCATGTCCGCCGTCAATTACGAGGGCAAAGGGCGGCTGGAAATTTCTGATTTTGTCAGTGAAACGCTCCTTCCCAAGCTGGAGGGCATCGACGGCGTGGCGTCGGTTTCGGACAAGGGCATTCTCACGGAGCAGGAGAACATCGTGCTCTCCCAATCCAAGATCGACAAGCTCAACAAAAAAATCAACGCCGCGCTGGACAGCCAGTTTGCCGAGGCGGAGGATAAGCTCAAGCAGGCAAAGGAGGAGCTGGACAAGAATATCAGCGCTGCACAGGACGGCGCGTCGACGATCAATTCTACGCTCGACGGCATCAACGCTCAGCAGTCGGCGCTCGGTGAACAGCTTGCCCAGGCACAGACGCAGGCGGACGACGGCAAGACCAAGCTCCTGTCAGCCAAAATGGAGCTTCTTGACCAGAAGGCGACGCTGAGCCAGACCAAGCAGGTGTTGGAGACGACCTACAGCTCGCTGCTGTCCATCAAAACCGGCTATGACGATCTGCAGACCAACCGGAAGGAACTGGAAACAAGGATTGCCGCGCTGAATCAGCTCAATGACGCCTATCAGTCGATTATGCAGAAGCTCGCCGATCCGTCGATCACCGACGAGGAACGCGAGCAGCTCAACGCTCAGCTTGCACAGATCGACAAGCAGCTCGAGCCCTACGGAATACAAAAGGAAGGCTTGCCGGCTGCGATTGCGGCGGCAAATGCCGCTCAGGAGCAGATAAAAGTCTCGACGGAGGAGCTCAACGCCCGGCTGAAGACGCTGGGGGTAGAGATTTCCTCGCTTGACGATACACTCAAAAGCATGAGCGACCAGATAGCGCAGCTCAACGCCGGTATCGCGCAGATAGACGCGGCGCTCACCGGTCTGGACGATCAGACGCTGACCGTCAGCCAGGCGCTTGCGACCATCAGCCAGCAGCAGTCCAACGCCGATTTTCAGATGTCCTCGGCTGTAGCGACGCTGACTGCCAAGCAGACCGAGGTCACCGCGGCGGCTGCACAGCTGGACGCGGCGCAGAAGGAGTTGGAAAACTCCCAAAAGCAGATCGACGAGCAGAAAAAGACCGCCAAGGACGCGGCGGATATGTCCGGAGCGGTCACGCTTGAAAGCGTTTCCGGCATCCTCATGGCGCAGAGCTTTTCCATGCCGGCGGGCTATGTCACCGACGATCAAAACAACCGCTTCATGGTGCGCGTCGGCGATACCATCCGCAGCGAAAAGGAGCTTTCCTCGCTGGCGCTCTTTGATTCTAAAATCGACGGTATCGGCGTAGTCAAACTCAGCGACGTCGCCGACGTCTTTGTGTCCGACAACGCGGACGATATCTACGCTAAAATCAACGGCGAGGACGGCGTGATCCTCAGCTTTTCCAAGCAGAGCAACATCGCCACCTCCACCGTCTGTGACAATATCAACGCCGCCTTCCGCAGCTTAGAGAAGGAATATGAAGGGCTCTCCTTTACCAATCTCTACAGCCAGGGCGACTACATCGCCATCATCATCAACAGCGTCCTGCAAAACCTCCTGATGGGCGCGGCGCTGGCGATCATCATCCTGTTTCTTTTCCTGCGCGACATCAAGCCCACGCTGATCGTCGCCTGTTCGATTCCGGTCAGCGTTATCTTCGCCATTGTGCTGATGTATTTCAGCGGCGTCACGCTGAACATGATCTCACTGTCGGGACTTGCCATCGGCGTCGGTATGCTTGTGGACAACTCCGTTGTTGTCATCGAGAATATCTACCGCCTGCGCGCGTTGGGCAATTCCGCTGTTGCGGCGGCCGTCAACGGCGCCAAGCAGGTTGCCGGTGCCATCGCGGCTTCAACTCTGACGACAATATGCGTATTTTTCCCGATCGTCTTTGTCGAGGGCATCACGCGCCAACTCTTTGTGGATATGGCGCTCACGATTGCCTATTCGCTGCTTGCCAGCTTGCTGGTAGCGCTCACGCTGGTACCGGCGATGAGCCAGCGCATGCTGCGCAAGATCCGCAATCCCAAAACTTCTGGCAACGGCAGGATCCTGCGCTTCTACGACAAGAGCGTGCGCTTTGTGATCCGTCATAAAGTCGTCTCCATGATCGTTGTTATCGCGCTGCTGATCGGCAGCGGCTTCGGCGCGCTGCTTCGCGGCTTCAGCTTCATGCCTGCCATGAGCAGCACCGAGGTGCAGGTGACGGTCACTCTGGACGATAACGCCACCTTTGAAGAGACCGTTGCGGCGGCTGAACAGGTGCGCGAGGCGATGTCTCAATATGAAGAATTCGAAACCGTCGGCGTGACGGTCGGCAGTACCATGAGCCTGATGGGCATGTCCATGAGCGGCGCAAGCGGCGATGCCGGACGGCTGATGGCTTACGGTGTATTGAAGGAAAGCGCCGTCAAGCAGGGCGCCGAGCTCTCCAAAAAGCTCGAAGAGGATCTGCAGGACGTACCCGGCGAGGTTGAGGTCGGCGCAGGCTCCACCAGTTCCATGTCGACCATGCTCGGCGACGGTACCGTACAGGTCAAGCTGCTGGGCGAGGATCTGGAAACCCTGCAAACGACCGCCAAGGACATTGCAGAGAAGTTGGAAACGCTCGACAGCATCGAATCCGCAGACAGCGGCATGGGAGCGACCTCTCCCGAAATCAAGGTCACCGTCGATAAGCTCAAAGCGGCTGAAAAAGGTCTGACCGTCGCGCAGGTATTCCAGCAGGTTGCCGCCGCAGTCGCCGAAGAAAAATCCTCCGCGACGCTCCGTCTGGAGGACGGCAAGAACCTCGACGTGGTGATCGTCAAGGACGACAAGCAGAAGGTCGACGCCAAAAACGTCGGCGATATCGCCCTGACCTATCAGGACAGGGAAGGCAAATCCCACAAGACCTCACTGGCTTCGGTGGCGGATATCGCGGAGTCCGAGACCATGGATCTCATCCGTCATACCGACCAGAAGCGCAACCTGATCATCACGGGCACCGTCGCCGAAGGCTACAGTCTGACAGGCGCGACCAATGACGCCAAGGCTCTGCTGGAGGACTATGATCTTCCTGCCGGCTGCAGTCTTGCCTACGAGGGTACCGACAAGATGACCATGGAAGCGATCCAGCAGCTCGGACTTATGTTGCTGCTCGGCGTGATCATGATCTACCTGATCATGGTAGCCCAGTTCCAGAGCCTGAAATCGCCGTTCATCATCATGTTTACGATCCCGCTTGCCTTTACCGGTGGCTTCCTCGGACTGCTGCTCACCGGCTTTGACGTGAGCGTAGTTTCCATGATCGGCTTTGTTATGCTCTGCGGTATCATCGTCAACAACGGCATTGTGCTGGTGGACTATATCAACGTCCTCCGGATCGACGGCAAGGAACGTCTCGAAGCGATCGTAGAGGCAGGCAAGACCCGTATGCGCCCGATCTTCATCACGGCGCTTACCACTATCCTCGGCTTGTCCGTTATGGCGCTCGGTATCGGTACCGGCGCTGAAATGATGCAGCCGCTGGCGATCGTCTGTATCGGCGGTCTGCTTTACGCGACCTTGATGACGCTCTACATCATTCCGCTGATCTACGACGCGCTCAACAAGAAGGAAATCAAAGCGGTCAGTGACAAGGATTTGGAACTGATTGAAGAATAAAAATGATAAGAGCTGGCTCTGCGAGTCAGCTCTTTTATTTTTGGGAGAAGTGTGGTATGATAGAACCAGAATGATAACAGGAAGTGATGGCATGAAAAAAATCGCTGTCGGCATTCTCGCGCATGTCGACTCCGGCAAAACGACCTTGTCCGAGGCGCTGATGTACCGATCCGGCAACCTCCGTCAGCTCGGCAGGGTTGACCACCGCGACTCTTTTCTCGACAACAACCCCCTTGAACGCGACAGGGGTATCACCATATTTTCCAAGCAGGCGATCCTCGACTACCGCGACGTTCGCTTTACCCTGCTCGACACGCCGGGGCACGTCGACTTTTCCGCCGAGACCGAGCGTACCCTGCAGGTGCTCGATTACGCCATCCTCGTCGTCAGCGGCACCGACGGCATCCAGAGCCATACGCTCACGCTCTGGAAGCTCCTGCGGCGCTACGGCGTGCCGTGCTTCATTTTCATCAATAAGATGGATCTGGACGGCGCGCGATATGACTTTGTGCTGTCTCAGCTGCGCACCCGTCTGAGCGAGGGCTGTGTGGATTTCGGCGCGGCAGAGGACGAGCGGATGGAAAATATCGCCCTCTGTGACGAGAGCTTGCTTTCAAAATACGAAAACGACGCGCTGACCGACGCGGACATTGCCGAAGCGGTCAAGAACCGGCGGCTATTTCCGTGCTTTTTCGGCTCGGCGCTCCGGCTCGACGGCGTGGATGAATTTCTCGACGCGCTTTGCCGCTATACCGTCATGCCGGCCTACGGAGAGGACTTCGCCGCGCGCGTGTTCAAGATTGCCGAGGACAATCAGGGCAACCGCCTGACCTTCCTCAAAATTACCGGCGGCAAACTCCGCGTGCGTGAGGTTCTGCCCGGTGAAAAAAACAAAAACGGCGAAAAAGTCAGCCAGCTGCGCCTGTATTCCGGCGAAAAATTCACGGCGGTCGATGAAGCCGACGCCGGAACGGTCTGCGCCGTCACCGGCGTGACCTTCACGACAACCGGCGACGGTCTGGGCGCTGAAAGCGACAGCGCCATGCCGGTGCTCGAACCTGTCCTGACCTACCGCGTGATTTTGCCGGACGATATCGACGCGCATACGGCGCTCGCCAAATTCCGTATTCTGGAGAGCGAGGATCCGCAGCTCAACGTCATGTGGAACGCCCGTCTGGGCGAGATCCAGCTGCGGCTGATGGGCGATATCCAGCTGGAGATCCTGCAGGCGGTCGTCGCCGAGCGCTTCGGCTTTTCGGTCGGCTTTGGCGAAGGCAACATCATCTATAAGGAAACGATCGAAGCACCCGTCGAAGGCGTCGGGCATTTTGAACCCCTGCGCCATTACGCCGAGGTACATCTGCTGCTGCGCCCTGCCGCGCGAGACAGCGGTTTGGCGATCCGCAGCGAGTGCCGCGAGGACGCGCTCGACAAAAACTGGCAGCGCCTGATCCTCACCCACTTATTTGAGAAAACCCACGTCGGCGTGCTGACCGGCTCGTCGATCACCGATATGGAGATCATTCTTGTCGCCGGAAAAGCACACGCCAAGCACACCGAGGGCGGCGACTTCCGCCAGGCGACCTACCGCGCCGTCCGTCAGGGCTTGCGCAGCGCAAAATCTGTATTGCTGGAGCCTGTCTATGAATTCACGCTTGAAGTGCCGCACGACAACGTCGGCAGGGCGATGGCGGATATCCAGCGGCTCTGCGGCAGCTTTGATCCGCCCGAGATGGGCGAGGAAATGACCGTGATCACCGGAACCGCGCCGGTCGCCACCATGCGCGGCTACGCCCGCGAGGTCGTGCGTTATACCCACGGCAGCGGCAGACTGGTCTGCGCCCTCAAGGGCTATGACGTATGCCACGATCCGGAGGAAGTCATCGCCGCCTTCGGTTACGACGCGGACGCGGATATCGACAACACGGCTGATTCCGTATTTTGCTCACACGGCGCCGGTCATACCGTCCGCTGGGACGAGGTGCCTAAGCACATGCACCTTCCCGGCTACTTTGACAAGTCCGGCAAGCCCTCCGAGACCACGCGCGAGCGCATTTTCCGTCAG
The DNA here is from genome assembly GCA_946415335.1 of uncultured Clostridia bacterium. Lineage (GTDB taxonomy): Bacteria > Bacillota > Clostridia > Oscillospirales > Acutalibacteraceae > Ruminococcoides. The sequence continues at coordinate 3,488 of CAMKSB010000007.1, read as the reverse complement.
GCGCGTACCCGGAACGACGTTTTTGCCGCCGACAAGGAGCTCATGCGCATATTCGAGCAGACCTACGGCGCGGTCAAAAAGCGCTCCGCTCCCGAAAAGCGCCGCTTTACAGCCAATCCCGACAGCCGCTACAAGGGCAAAAAAACGCCGCGCTACGACGGCGCGGAGTATGTGCTGGTGGACGGCTACAACGTCATTTTCGCGTGGGACAGTCTCCGTTTGATGGCGGCTGACGATATCGCCGCCGCAAGGGAAGCGCTGATCAATATTCTCTGCAACTACCAGGGCTACCGCAAATGCGAGATGATCCTTGTCTTTGACGCGTACAAGGTCAAGGGCAATCACCGCGAGGTCGAGCAGGTCAACGGCATCAGCATCGTCTACACCAAGGAAGCTGAGACCGCCGACGCCTATATCGAAAAAACCTCTCAGCAGCTTGCCAAAAACCACCGCGTCCGCGTGGTGACCTCCGACGGCATGGAACAGCTGATCATCCTCGGCAACGGTGCGCTGCGCGTCTCCTCACGCGCGTTTTACGAGGAAGTCAGGGAAGCGGAAGAAGAAATCCGTGCGTTAATTTCGACAGATTCTACTGTATGACTATTGACATTTCTGTTGTTCTTGCTGTATAATAAGATAATCGGTATACATCTAATATTGAAACAAGGAGGAATCCAAGATGAAATGGAAATTAATCACCTCTGCCATTTCCTATGCCGCAGGAAAGGCATTCAGGATGAAAACGTCTAAGAAGATCGCTATCGGTGCCGCAGCCGCTGTGGCTGCAGCCGCTACCGGCATTGTTGTTGCCAAAACCGTTCAGGCAAAGAAGCAGGAGAGAAGCGTCCGCAGCCTGATGCTCGAGGACATCACGCGCACGCTGCCCGTTTCCGTCAAGAGAGAGCCCAGCTTTGAAGAAAGCATGGAAAAGAGCGCACAGCCCTTTGTCCTGCCCCAGATCGTCAGAACCCGCGTCGGTCTGACCGAACTTGACGAGTTCACCGACACCTTTGTGCTTGAACCGAAGGAAAAGACTTCCGAGATGGTGATCTTCTATCTTCACGGCTCCAACTACTGGTACAATCCCTCGCGTTATCACTACGCCTTCATCAAGCGCCTTGCCAACCGTCTCGGCGCACAGCTGATCCTGCCGGTCTATCCCAAGGCGCCGGCGCATACCGCGATCGACATTCAGCAGATGGTGCTCGACCGCTACCTGTATCTGATCAATGAAAAGGAGATCCCTGCCGAGAATATCGTCTTTATCGGCGACGCTTCCGGCGGCGGTCTGGCGCTTGCCATGCTCCAGAAGCTCCGCTATCTGGCTTATCCCATGCCCAAGCAGGCGTTTTTGATCTCTCCGTGGCTTGATGTTACCAACAGCAATCCTGCTATTGCCGAGATCCAGCCCAACGACCCGATCCTCAACGCCGAGAAACTCGCCTTCAAGGGTGAGAAATATGCCGGTGACTTAGAGTTGACGCATCCGATGGTCAGCCCGATCTACGGCGACCTCTCCGGTCTCTGCCCGATCACCGTCTTTGCCGGTACGCGCGAGATTTTCTGTGCCGACGCGCAGAAGCTCTGCGACATTGCGGAGGAAAAAGAGCTCGAAATCGAGGTTTACATCTACAAGAACCAGATGCATTTCTTCGTCGGTCTGCCGATCCCGGAGGGTGAGGAAGCGATCGACATCATTGCCATGCAGATCTACGGCATTGACGAGAGCGACGAGATCATCGAGTTTGAGCAAACCGACGCCCCCGAACTTGCCGAAGCCGTTGTCTGCGAGGACGGCGAAGAGCCTGCCAAGGAAGAGGCGACGGAGCTTACCGAGGAAACCTTTGAGGAGCTCGCCCCCGAAACAGAAGAATAATCATCAGCAACTACGAACGCCGCGGCTTTTGCCGCGGCGTTTTTTGCGTTATAGCTCGTCATATCTGTCCAGAAAGCTGACGTATTGTCCTTTGGTCTTGAAGCCCGGAAACGTGTCGAGGTGAACACGGTGCAGGCTGTTGAAAATGCTCTTTTCGATATTCGGGTTAGTCTTTTTCAACTCCCGGATCAGCGCCTTGATCTCACTCCGTTTGGTGCCGCCGTCCTCGCCGCGGTAATGCGCGTCCGTGAACCGGCAGGCGCACTGGATAAAATGCAGATCGTTGTACCGCGTCCACGCGATAATGTCATCCTCGTGAATGCAGTAGAGCGGCCGTATCAGCTCCATGCCCTCGTAGTTGGTGCTGTGCAGCTTCGGGATCATGCCCTGCAGCTGCGAGCCGTAGAACATCGCCATTACGGTGGTCTCGATCACGTCCGAAAAGTGATGACCGAGGGCGATTTTGTTGCAGCCGAGCTGCTTTGCCCGGCTGTAGAGATGACCGCGGCGCATTTTGGCGCAGAGATAGCACGGATAGCGGTCTACCTTTTCCGTCACGGAGAAAATATCCGTCTCAAAAATCGTCACCGGAATCTCCAGCAATTCGGCGTTTGCCTCGATCTGACGACGGTTTTCCTCCCGGTAGCCGGGATCCATCACCAGAAACACCAGTTCAAACGGTACTTCGCTGATGCGCTGCAGCAGCTGCATGAGCTTTGCCAGCAGCATGGAATCCTTGCCGCCGGAAATGCACACGGCGATCTTGTCGTCTTCCCGGATCAGCTCATAGCGCTTGACTGCGCCGATAAACGGATTCCAGATTTGCTTGCGGTATTTTTTGGTAATGCTCCGCTCGATCAACTGCGAAGCGCTCAGCTCTCTGCTCATCTCATCACCCTGAATTATTATAAAAAATAACATCGTCTTTGTCAATCACTGATATTTTTTCACTGCCGCGGCACACTAAAGGCGGAGGTTGATATAATGATAACACGAATCGGAAGCCGCACCATCGGCTTTGAAAACCGTCCGGCAATTCTCGGTTACGCGTCCGTTGCCGGCAAAAAAGAGAGCGAAGGCTTGCTTTCAAAATTCTTTGACAGAATTATTTATGACGAATACAACGGCAAGGAGACCTTTGAGGAAGCGGAGAGCAGCCTGCAGGCGGAAGCGCTGCGGCTTGCGCTGGAAAAATCCGGACATCGCGCCGGCGAGCTCAACGCCGTCTTTGCCGGCGACCTGCTCAACCAGTGTACCGGTTCCGGCTTCGGCTTGAAGGATTATCACATTCCGTATCTCGGACAGTACGGCGCCTGTTCCACCATGGCGCAGAGCCTGCTGATGGCGGCGGTATTTGTGGAAAGCGGCGCTGCCAATCTGGCGGCAGGCGTTACCTCGTCGCATTTTTGCGCCGCCCAGCGGCAGTATCGCTTTCCTCTGGAGTACGGCGAAGTGCGCACGCCGACCGCGCAATGGACCGTCACCGGTTCCGGCTGCTGCGTCGTCGGCAAAGGAGAGAGTAAGGTCAGCATTGCCGCCGCAACGCCCGGGCGGATCGTCGACCTCGGCGTGACCGATCCCAACAACATGGGCGCCGCCATGGCACCTGCTG
>CAMKSB010000006.1 GCA_946415335.1 uncultured Clostridia bacterium | reverse complement strand
GGCTGCGGCAGGTTCATGATCTTGAGCATGGTCGGCGCGATATCCGCCAGCACGCCGCCTTCGCGGAGCTGACAATCGTAGCCGATGACGCAGAAGGGAACCGGGTTGGTGGTGTGCGCGGTGAACGGAGAACCGTCGTCGTCGATCATCTTGTCCGCGTTGCCGTGGTCGGCGGTGATGATCGCCACGCCGTCCATCTCGCGGATCGCGCCGACGACCTTGCCGACGCAGTCGTCGACCGCCTCGACCGCCTTGACAGCCGCTTCAAATACGCCGGTGTGACCGACCATATCGCAGTTGGCAAAGTTGAGGATGATCATGTCGTACTTGCCGCTCTTGATGGCGGGAACGAGCTTGTCCGTGACCTCATAGGCGCTCATTTCGGGCTGCAGATCGTAGGTCGCGACGGAGGGAGACTTCACGAGGATCCTGTCCTCGCCCTCGTAGACCTTCTCAACGCCGCCGTTGAAGAAGAAGGTGACATGCGCGTATTTCTCGGTCTCGGCGATTCTGAGCTGATTCATGCCGAGGGAGGAGATGTACTCGCCCATGGTGTTCACCAAGGTTTGCGGCTTGAAAGCGACATGCACGTTGGGCATGGTCGCGTCGTACTGCGTCATGCAGACGTAGTACAGCGGAAAACGTCCGTTTCTTCTCTCAAAGCCTGTGAAATCATCGTCAACAAGGGTTCTGGTGATCTCACGCGCTCTGTCGGGACGGAAGTTATAAAAGATCACGCTGTCGTTCGGCTTGATCGCTTCGCCGCCCTTGACAACGCAGGGAACGACAAATTCATCGGTCACGCCGTTTTCGTAGGAATTCTTGATCGCGCAGACAGGGCATTCCGCCTCAACGCCTTCGCGGTAGACCATCGCGGCATACGCCTTTTCAACGCGCTCCCAGCGGTTGTCTCTGTCCATCGCGTAATATCTGCCGCTCACGGTGGCGACCTTGCCGACGCCGATCTCGTCGAGTTTCTTCATGCATTCTTCCATGTATTCAGCCGCGCTGGAAGGCGGCACGTCTCTGCCGTCGAGGAAGGCGTGGATATAGACCTTCTCCAAGCCCTTCTTCTTGGCGAGCTCCAGAATACCGTAGAGGTGCGTCAGGTGACTGTGAACGCCGCCGGGGGAGAGCAGTCCCATCAGGTGAAGCGCCGTGCCGTTGTTGAGCGCGTTGTCCATCGCGGCGACGATCTCCTCGTTGTCCTTGAGCTTGTCGTCCTGAATGGTCTTGGTGATGCGCGTCAGCTCCTGATAGACGATCCTGCCGGCGCCGATGTTGGTGTGACCAACCTCGGAATTGCCCATCTGACCGTCGGGCAGACCGACGTCCATGCCGGAAGCGCCGATCTGGGTGAGGGGATTCTCCGCGAACAGCTTGTCGATGTTCGGCGTATTGGCGGCGAGGATAGCGTTAGCGGCTTCTTCGCCCTTTTTGCCGACGCCAAAGCCGTCGAGAATCATCAAAATCAAAGGTTTTTTCATCTAAAAACCCCTTTCATCAAAGTAAAATGCAAATTATTTGGAAGCCGCCTTCACGATCGCCGCGAATTTCTCTGCAACCAGAGAAGCGCCGCCGATCAGACCGCCGTCAACGTTGGTCTTGGAGAGAAGTTCGTCGGCGTTGCCGTCGTTCATGGAACCGCCGTACTGGATGGTGACAGCGTCAGCCGCAGCCTGATTGTAGAGCTTCGCGAGCTGCGCTCTGATAAAGGCGCAGACTTCCTCAGCCTGATCGGAGGTAGCGGTCTTGCCGGTACCGATCGCCCATACGGGCTCATAAGCGATCACGACGTTCTTGAGTTCTTCCTCGGTAACGTCCCAGAGGTCGAGCTTGATCTGTCTCGCGATCACTTCCTCGGTGATGTTGCACTCACGCTCCCAGAGCAGCTCGCCGACGCAGACGATGGGCTTCAAACCGGCAGCAAGGGCAGCCTTGGTTCTCTTGTTGACAGTCTCATCGGTCTCACCGAAGTACTGTCTGCGCTCGGAGTGACCGAGAACAACGTACTCAACGCCGATCTCCTTGAGCATACCGGTAGAGATCTCGCCGGTGAAAGCGCCGCTTTCAGCCCAGTGGCAGTTCTCAGCGCCGATCTTTACGTTCGTGCCGGCAGTTGCTTCCAGAGCGACCGCGAGGTCAACATAGGGAACGCAGGCGATCACTTCGCAGTCAGCGTCCGCAACCAGGGGAGCAATGGCAGTCAGCAGCTCTTTTGCTTCCTTGGGGGTTTTATTCATTTTCCAGTTACCGGCGATGATCGCCTTTCTTTTAGCCTTGTCCATGGTAATAATTCCTTTCAAGAAAAATATGGTATCAGTCCACTTGAATGATAATACAATCTTTTGTAGGGTTCGGTCTTGACCGAACCGGGTGTGTACAGCCTGATTCCGGGTTACATCCAGCGGGTCGGTCAAGACCGACCCCTACATTGAATTGTATCATATCAGATGATATAGAGATTAGGGCGGATACGAGATCCGCCCGTTTTAGTTGGTGACAGTAAATTATGCCTTGTCAGCGATAACAGCGATGCCGGGAAGTGTCTTGCCTTCGAGGTATTCCAGAGAAGCGCCGCCGCCGGTGGAGATGTGGCTCATCTTGTCAGCGAAGCCGAGCTGGATGACAGCCGCAGCGGAGTCGCCGCCGCCGATGATGGTGGTAGCGTCGGTCTCAGCGAGCGCCTTGGCGACCGCGATGGTGCCGGCTGCGAGGATGGGGTTCTCAAATACGCCCATCGGGCCGTTCCAGACAACGGTCTTGGCGGACTTGACGGCATCAGCGAAGAGCTCCTGCGTCTTGGTGCCGATATCCAGACCTTCCATGTCAGCCGGGATAGCGTCAACGTCAACAACGGAAACCTCGATCGGACCGTCGATGGGATCGGGGAACTCAGCAGCGATGGTGGTGTCGATGGGGAGAAGGAGCTTCTTGCCGAGCTGCTCAGCCTTGGCAATCATATCCTTGCAGTAGTCGAGCTTGGTGTCGTCAACAAGGGACTTGCCGACTTCTTTGCCCTGAGCCTTGAGGAAGGTATATGCCATGCCGCCGCCGATGATGAGGGTGTCGCACTTCTCGAGGAGGTTGGAGATAACGTTGAGCTTGTCAGCGACCTTAGCGCCGCCGAGGATCGCAACGAAGGGACGAACGGGAGTCTCGACAGCGTTGCCGAGGTAGTTGATCTCCTTCTGCATGAGGTAGCCGACAGCGGTATCCTTGATGTGATCGGTCACGCCCGCGGTGGAGCAGTGAGCGCGGTGAGCGGAGCCGAAAGCGTCCATGACGAATACGTCAGCAAGGGAAGCGAGTTCGGTGGAGAAGGGCTCAAGATTCTTGGTCTCTTCTTTTCTGAAACGGGTGTTCTGGAGAAGAACAACGTCGCCGTCCTTCATTTCGGCAACAGCCTTCTTGGCGTTCTCGCCGACGACCTCGTCGTCATTGGCAAAAACAACGTCCTGACCGAGCAGTTCGCTCAGTCTGACAGCAACGGGAGCAAGGGAGAACTTCTCCTCGGGGCCGTTCTTGGGCTTGCCGAGGTGGGAGCAAAGGATAACCTTGCCGCCGTCAGCGATTAATTTCTTGATGGTGGGGAGGGCGGCAACGATTCTGTTATCGTTGGTGATAACGCCTTCCTTGAGGGGTACGTTGAAGTCAACGCGGACAAGGACTTTTTTGCCCTTTACATTGATGTCATCAACAGATACTTTGTTAAGCTGCATTGTTAATCAATCCTTTCGGTGTAGCGATTTGTAAAATTAACCTTTTACATCTCCTATATTATACAACAAACTGCGCCGTTTCGCAATAGCAAACTGTTAAATTTGTTAAGATTTCTAAGTGAGATTGTTAATTTCTGACCATTTGTGGCGGTGGAGCTCGCCTTTGTTGAGCAATTCCGGGTAATCCCACTGCCGCAGCACCTCATACGCGGCGATCGCGACGGAGTTCGAGAGGTTCAGACTGCGCGCTTCGTCGATCATGGGGATGCGCAAAGTTTCGTTCGGATGCTGCATGAGCAGGTGCTCCGGCAGACCGCGCGTCTCCTTGCCGAAGAGAAGATAGCAGTTGTCCGGAAATGCTACGTCGCTGTGGCGGTGCGTGCCTTTGGTTGAGAAGAAAAAGTAATGTCCTCCCTGTGTTTTTTCAAAAAAATCGTCCAGATCACGGTAAAAATGGATCTCCAGCAGGTTCCAGTAATCCAGACCGGCGCGTTTGAGTTTTCTGTCGTCGATTTTGAAGCCCAACGGCTCCACCAGATGCAGCGCGGCGCCGGTCGCTGCGCAGGTTCGCGCGATATTGCCGGTGTTCTGCGGGATCTCCGGTTCCACGAGCACCAGGTTCAGTCTTGCCAAATGAATCATTCCTTTTGATTTGATTTCCAACTATATTTTAAGTCAATTTTCAAATAATATCAATAGCCGGGAGGTGATTGAATGAATAAAAATGTGATGAACGTCGTCAAAGGCGTCGCCGTCGGCATGATGGCAGGCGCCGCGGTCGGTTATGTCGGCAAAAAGATGTCGGACGACAACCCGAAGCTTCGCAAAAAAGCCAACCGCGCCTACAAGACCTTTGAAAACATCGTCGACACGGCGCAGTATATGTTCAAGTAAAAAAAGGACGGCTCGTTTGAGCCGTCCTCGATTGTTTTAGGATACATATTCCAGCGGATTGACCTGCTCGCCGTTCACTCTGATCTCAAAGTGGAGGTGAGGACCGGTGGAGTTACCGGTGGAACCGACATAGGCGATGGTTTCGCCCTTGGCAACATAGTCGCCGGTGGAGCAGGCAAGCTCGCTCGCGTGACCGTAAACCGTCATCAGACCGTTGCCGTGGTCAATCATCACGTAGTTGCCGTAGCCGCCGCCGTCGTTGCCGGACCAGGTGACCTTGCCGCCGTCAGCCGCGATGATGGGCTGACCGTAAACGTCGCCGTCTGCGATGTCGACTCCCTGGTGCATTCTGCCCCAGCGCCATTCAAAATGGCTGGTGATGTTGTGGGTGTAGGGAAGAGGCCAGATAAAGCTGCCGGACGCTTCGCCGGTCGCGGAAGCGGGAGCGGCAGATTCCTTGGCGCCCTGCTTGGAGCCGAGAACCAATTCTTCGTTGACGGGTTCCTGCTTCACGGTGGAGTCGATGATGTTTGCTTCATAGAACTCGCCGTCGATGTAAACCAGTCTGACGTCGACCTGCTCAATGCCCTTCTTACCCTCGGTGATCACCTTGGAGTAGCTGCTGTCCTCGTTTTCGTCGTAGGTGACGATGGATTCGTAATCCAGCTCTACGTCGTAAGACCAGTCGGTTTCCAGTCTGACGGAGAATTTGCCTTCTGCCTTCGCCATGATCTCGTCAGCGGTCATCAGCTCGCTGCTGTCATAGCTGTGTCTGTCAACATAAACCTCGTTGTTGAACGTGGTGGTCGTAGTGTCGTCGTATTTCGCTCTCGCGTTGACCAGCACCTGATCCAGCTCGTAGTCGAGCTTGTCCGTCTCGGCGGTGGTTCCGATCAACTCGTTGTCAATATAGAGGGAAGAGAGCGCGGTGCTCGCGTACATACCGGGATTTTCCAGGTCGTACTTTACGTTTTTCGCCTCGTCAACCGTTGCAGCAGCGATAACAGGCTTTGCCTCCGGCTTCTGCGGCTCTGTCTTGGGAGCGTCCAGCGCGCTTGCGACGGTCACGCCGGTCAGCAAAACAGCGGTAAGACTGGCGGCGACCGCGAGAACCGCTCTCTTTTTCACAAAACCGTGGGTTCTGTAGGGAGTGGGAGCCTCGTGCGCGTGCTTCGAAACGGCGGGCTTGCGTCTGAGCTGATACAAGCTCTCCATCGCCGCGTTGCCGTCGGCGTTACGTCTGTTCATCATATACTGTCTGTCAAGTACCGAACGGCGTCTGGCGACTTTCTTTCTCTTCTTAGATTTGAAAATCATTCTGGACGCGCGCTTGATAAAGCGGACAGTCTTTTGTGCGGTGTTCAGTTCCTTTTGAGAGCTGCGGCGCTTTTTGGGTTCGTTCAGACCTTCGATCTCATTGAAACCTTCCAAACCAATGAATTTTGTCTTCACAATTATTTCTCCTATCTCATTAACTGTTACATTTCCGTAACAAACTCAACACCCTAATTATAACAAAAATTTAATAAATTTCAATAAGAGAAAATAAAATCGTGATAATATTCAGCGAAACACCGAATATTATCACGATAAATTGGTAACATCTTACAATAATTCTTTGATTCAAATATACTATAAGTTATTATTCTGGAATGAAATAAACAAATAGTAATTATTTTGCGTAATCCGCAATGCCGGTAAAGCAGATATTCAGGTCGACGCTTCCCTCAATGCCGTCTACCGAGCCGGTTTCGGAATATTGCCACATAGAGAACTGATAATAAAAGACCGGAAGGTTGGCGTATTCCACATACCAGATCTCGTAATCCTTCAATCTGGACAGGTCATATTTAAAGTATAACTCGCGGCTGGGGGAGTAGACCATCGGCGTAAAGCCGTAGGATTTCGCCTTTTCACAGAAGGCAACGGCACATTCCGTCGCCTGCGTAGCGCTGACGTTGTCGGTACGCGCGTTGTCGTCCTTGACAATCTCCCAGTCAAAGGCAAGCGGAAAGTCCAGCTTGGTGTCGCCGAGGATTTGCTTGCAATAGTCGGCTTCTTCCTCGGCTTCTGCGTTGGAGATCGCCTGCGAATAGAAGTAAGCGCCGACCTTGATGCCTTGCTTGCGAGCGCCTTCTATATTAGAAAGCGCCTTTTCGTCGGCGTACATACCGCCTTCCGCGCCGTAGCCTCTGCCGCCGAGACGCACCATCGCAAAGTCCACTCCGGCGTTTTTGACCTTTGCCCAGTCGATCTCACCGCTGAACGAGGAAACGTCAACGCCTTCCATCGAAGCCGGCTTGCCGTTCTCGCTGTAATACTTAAAATTTGCGTCAGAGGTGAAATTGTCGTTGTTGAGCGTATTCTTTTTCACGCCGTCCAGTTCGGTGATCCAGATATCGCCGAGGGTATTGTCGTTGATATGGATTTTGTCGCCGGTCGTCACTACTGTGGTGTCTTCCACCGGAGCCGCCGTCGTTGCGGTCTTGCTCTCCTGTGAAACAGCGGAGGAGCTGCTGTTCTGTGAGGGCTGATTGGATGCACAGCCTCCCAGAATCGTCGCGGCTGCCAGGGAACCTGCTAAAATTGCTGTCAAAATTTTTCTCATTTTGTCACTTCCTTGTTTGAAGTATTACCATCATAACACAAAGAAAATGATCTGTAAACAAATAAATCTCAAAATCCTATTGAAAAATTTTATCTTTTTCAGTATAATAAGGAAAGATGGGTACATATTTCTAATAGTTAGGGGGTGATTGAGTGAACCGTTTTCCACAGAACGGCTACCGCAAAAAGAGCCGTCCGGAGTTGATCAAGGCGATCCAGGATTGTACCTCGCTCAGTCAACTCTTTGCACTGATACAGCTGGAGGGCATCACGATACAGATGCACGCCCAGTCCGGCGCGTCCAACCTCAAGCCGCGCGTGCTGTCTCCCAAGGACATCGTCGCCGGCAACGATACGCCGCTGGAACGCCTCAAAGCGGAGGTGCTCAAGGCGATAGGCTATACGCCGCCGAAGCGCTCTTACGAGGACAAGCGCAGGATTTTGAATGCGATCGACTCCTGCAAGACGCTTCACGAGTTGTTTGCGCTGATAGAACGCGAGAAGATTCTAATCCAGATGCACACCCAGTCCAGCGCGTCCAATCTTTGGAACCGTGAGCTCAGTCACAAGGAGATAACAGACAAGGACAATCCGTTTGAGCGACTCAAAATGGAGGTCAGGAAGTCTGTGGTAGAGAATTAACGTCCGCAACCCGGCGGACGTGAAGGGGTTACATAAATGAAAAAAACAAGAATCTGGATGATTGCCCTGCTCAGTACGCTGGTGGTGGCGTCATCCGTCACGGTGGTCGGCATCGCGGCGGTTTCCGGCAACAATGAGCAGGCAGTCAAAAAACCGGCTGCAACGCAGGTGGCAAAACAGAAGGTGCTGGATGTGATTCCGGTGCAGACGGATTCGCTTCCGATACACACGCTCGGCTCCATCACCAATCTGAACAGGACAAGTAAAAAGACAGACGCCGTCACACTCACTTGGGACAAGGCGTTTGGTGCGACGGGTTATTACGTCTACGTCTGCGACAAGGACAGCTCCGATACCTTTGAGAAGGTCGCCGAGGTCACCGAGCCGACCGTCACAGTCAACAAGCTCAAACCCGGCACTCAATATTGGTTCCGCGTAACGCCGTTCAGCCGTCAGGGAGAGATGATCTACGAGGGCAAGGGCGTTGAGAAAAAGACTGCTACCCAGCCCGACGCAGTGACCGGACTCGATGTCGAGCGTTCCTCCAAGGTGCTCGGCCTGAGCTGGAAGCCCAAGGAAAATATCGACGGCTATTACATTTACCGTGCCAGCCGTAAATCCAAGAACAAATTCGAGTTGGTCGGCACGATCGAGGATCCCAAGACCACTTACTTTGAGGACGATAAGGTGGAGGAGGGCGAGCCCTATCTCTACAGCGTATGCGCTTACCGCAAGCTCTACGGCAAGGCGGTCTACGCCGGCGAAGGCGGCAAGCTCCGCATTATCAGCGGTTTGTCCTCACCGGGCGAGCTGATCGGTACGAGCAAGGCTTCACGCGCGATGCTCAGCTGGAACGACAACAAATACGCCGAGGGCTTCAACATCTACCAGTCCGACAGCAAGGACGGCAAGTTTACATACGTGGATTCCACCACAAGCAACTCTTTCACCACCGATAAGCTCACGCCGGACGCGACCTATTACTTCCGCATCCAGCCTTACACCAATGAGTACGGCGAGGAAACCACCGGCACTTGGTCGACCTGTGCGGTCAAGATCAACAAGGACGCGCCGCAGGAGGTCAAGTCCGACGGTTCCAAGTCAAGCGCGACGCCCAAGACCTCATCCGGCGGTACCTATATCGAGATCAGCATCGACCAGCAGCACATGTGGTACTTTGAGAACGGCGAGCTGATCCTTGACACCGACGTTGTCACCGGCAACGCCGACGGCGAATGCGATACGCCGACCGGCAGATTCAGCGTCGATTCCCGCGCGACCGACACCACCCTCACCGGACCGGGTTACTCATCCTTTGTCAGCTATTGGATGGGCTTCTACGGCGGCTGCGGTATCCACGACGCCAGCTGGCGCTCCAGCTTCGGCGGTTCCATCTATCAGGGCGACGGCTCTCACGGCTGCGTCAACACGCCCTACGAGAAGGTCAAGCAGCTCTACGAACGCACCGATTACGGCACGCCGGTTATCATATACTAAAACAACAGGGGCAACCATCGCGGTTGCCCCTTTCCATTTTTAATATGGTCTTTTCAATTCGAATTCCTTCAGCGCTTCCTGTACCTGCTCCTTGTTTTCGATGGGCGCCTTCACAATGATCACCGTGTACTCGTTGAGCGACAGATACGCGTAGTGCTTGTCGGTGGTTTCCGTGTAAAACCGGTTGATGGCCAAATTCTGGGTGCTGTAGGCGGTGTGATTCCGCGGCTGCGACCGCACATCGGTGAGCTGATTTTCATACGTAGACCAAGCGGATTTCAAGCCGTATCTGTAGGAGTACTTGTCAAACCCCATCACCATTATCTCAAAGGCGTGGTTCTCCGGATGAATGCGGTAGCATTCCGAGATATACAGCTCGTTTCTGCCTTTGATCGCGTTCTCCACCGTCAAGCCCTTTTGCTCCATCGCTTCGCAGAATTCGGAAGCGATGATCGGCTTATTCTGCCAGTTGTAGAGCGGCGTGGACGCGGTATTGATCAGGATCAGTTCCGTCATGCATATCATGACGACAATGCCTCCGGCGATCACCATCCGCAGGGTTTTGGCGTGCCGCAGCTTGAGCAAGAGCCCCAGTCCGGCGCATGTCAGCGCGTAGATCACCGGGAACGCCGCGAACAGCCATCTCGGTGCCTGCGGTTCCGTAAAGCCGGTGTTGAGGAACTGGTACTGCAGGACGACCAGCGGCGGCAGAATGAATACGCCTGCAAAGAGAAAGTCACGCAACAGCTGCCTGCCATCCACGCGCTGATTATCTCCGCTTCGCATCACGCCGGCATGCTGATAGTTACCGGCTGATCTCAGGATCCCGGACACTTCCTGAACGCTGTCGCCCAAGGCGTTTTTATCCACGCAGAGCCGTTTTTTGTTCTGCATAAGAAAAATAAATCCGTCGTCAGTCTCCGTTATCCTGCGGATATTCGCGTAGAACAGGCTGATCGGCGCGTTGCCCTCGTTCTCGATCACAAAATGATCGTAAAAGAATCGAAGCGTACCGTGCTGAACACTGCCGTATCGGGCGGCTTTCCGTGTGCTGACGATCTGCAGTACGACGAATACCGCGCAGGCGATACAGCAAAGCACCGCCGCTGTAAACGCTTCGATCGCTAAATCTGTCAGATCGGTGATGTAAAGGGTATACTCATGCGCCGCCAGTTCCTCAGAGAACAGGCTTTCGTGCAGCAAGAGCACGAGCAGTCCGAACAGGGCAAAGTGGATCGCCAGACTGCCCAGCGTATTCCGGGTAGATGCCCAGCGATAGCGCATGACGCGCATGATCGACTTTTTATCATTCAGGATCGGCGCGGACGCGATCGGCTGCGGTTCTTCATCTGTCTCCGGCTTGCCCAAAAGCGCGTCGACCGTTGTGTCGAAGATCTCGCTCAGCTTCACCAGCAAATCAACCGACGGCATGGTTTTGTCGTTCTCCCACTGGCTGACGCTTTGGCGCGTCACATAGAGCAGGTTCGCCAGCTCCTCCTGCGAGAGACCTTTTTCCTTGCGGTGGTTTTTTAATTGTTCGCCGAACGTCATTTGAACAAACCTTCCTCGTTGTAATAGTCCTTGTCCGAAAGTTCATCCTGATCGTCAAGGTTGTATTCGCTGTTTTTGAACATGCCGGAACCCGTCCGGTAATTTACGTTAGCGTTGCGGTATACCGCGACGGCGATGATCGCCACCAAAATCAGCAGCGGAATTAACAGCCATCCCATATTCTCACCTCCTGTGTGATTGTCCTCAGTATAGCAAACCGACTCCCAAAAGTAAAGAAAGTTCTGCTTTACACCAGTATTTAAGCCAAAAATCGGGGTTTGACCTTCGCCGAACCCCGGTTTTATTTTTTCTTTTTTGCTGAGGAAAAAATCTCCCGGTAAATCAATTTCGCGTCGCTGACGGTCTTGAAATGCGACACGCCGTTTTCGCCCAGATAGACGGTCTGGATTGATTTTTCTTTAATAGAAATATGCTGCTCTGTCAGATCAATCAGCACGCGCATCTCATACTCATACCGTTCGCCGAGGATCCGTGCGAGCACCGGCACAAGTCTGTCGGAAAAAGCGCGCAGACCGCTCTGCGTGTCGTACACCTTCACCGGCGTGAGGGCGTGCAGGATCGTCCGCGTAAAGAAGTTACCGCTGCGGCTGCGAAAGGGAGCCTCCTTGCCGAGTCTCCGGCTGCCGATCACGAGCGAATCCGGATGCTTTTGTGCAGCCGCCGTGACCTTGTCGATATCATCTTGCAAATGCTGACCGTCCGCGTCGACCGTCACGACCGTGTAAGGCGCTGTGCAGTGCTCCATAATCCAGCGCAGACCGGTTTTCAGCGCGGCGCCCTTGCCGCGGTTGCAGGAGTGCGTCAGCTGCACGTCCGCCATACCGGCTGCGCGAAAGAGATGCAGATATGCCTCGTCGCTGCCGTCGTTGACGAGTACCACCGTGTAGCCCTGCTCTTTCAACTGCCGCAGAACCGACAGCATGCTTCTGGTGGGATTGTACGCCGGAATCAGCGCAATTCTAGGTGAAGCGTTGTCCATATATTTCTCCTGAGGAATAATGATTACTTTTTCCGGGCGTTTCTCTCCCAGAAAATGCCGTCCTCATATCCCTGAATCGTCTTGTTGTGTTCCGCGTCCTCCAGACGTTTTTCCGCCCAGACGCAGTATTGCTCATTCTGTTCAATGCCGACATAGTGTCTGCCGAGTTTTTTGGCGGTGACGGAGGTCGAGCCGGAGCCGAGGAAGGGGTCGAATACCACGTCGCCTTTGCGGGAAGAGGCGAGGATCAGCTTTGCGAGCAGCTTTTCCGGCTTCTGGGTCGGGTGAGCGGTGTTTTCCGGCATCGACCAGTAGGGAACCGAGATATCGTCCCAGAAATTCGACGCGCCGGTGTTGCGGAATCTGCCCTCGCCGGTTTCCTCCCAGTCCTTCGGCTTGCCGTCATTCTTGTAGGGTGCGATCACACGCCGCCTGTGCAGGACTGCTTCTGCATTGAAGGTGTACGCCTTATCCGGCGTGACGAACCAGATATCCTCCATGCAGTTCTTCCAGTTGGCTTTGGCGCTCCTGCCTTTTTCACGCTGCCAGGTGATGCGGTTCTGAATGTGGAACCGCTTCATCAGCGCGTGTCCGATGACCATGCTCGACCGCCAGTCACAGCAGACGTACAGGCTGCCGTTTGGTTTCAGCAGGGGAGTTGCCAAGTCCAGCCAGCGCTCGGTAAAGGCGAGATAGCTCTCAAAGTCCGTCTGACGGAAGGTGTTGCCGTGGAAGTCCTTCGTCAAATTATACGGCGGATCGGCGATGATCAGATCGGCAAAGCCGCGCGGCAGATACGGCATGACCGCAAAGGTGTCGCCGCAGATCGTGCTGTCCAGTATGTCCGGCAGCGTCACCGATTGGCAAACCGATTTGCACCGGCTCAGATATTCCCGACCTTCCTCTATGCTGAGGTCGATGGTTTTGTTGCGATTGGATTTATTCATACTGATACCCGTTTGTTTTGAGATATTGGTTTAATGATACCATAAAACCCTGCTGTTTTCAAGCCAAAAGAAAAGGCCCGGAGACCGAGCCTTTTGTCAGATATTTTAATCCAGCGAACGCTTCTGCGCGGCGGGAACGCGCTTTTCATAGCATGCAAACGCCTCGTCGACCATTTCCTTTTTGGGCTTGGGCGAGATCAGGCTGACGACCGGAACGATGATCAGTCCGGCGAGCATGACGAATGCGCCGCAGTTGATGGGAGACTGCAAGATCTGCGGGAAGTAGGAACGGAAGAAGAGGTTCAGCGTCATCACGCCTGCGCCGAAAATAAAGCTGACCCAGCAGGCGAGCTTGGTGGTCTTTTTCCAGTACAGACCGTAGAGGAAGGGAGCGAGGAACGCGCCGGCGAGCGCACCCCAGGAAACGCCCATCAGCTGCGCGATGAACTTGACGCTCTCGTTCTGGCTCTGCGTCTGGTAGATGGCGATCAGCGCGGAGATCGCGATAAAGACGACGACGAACACGCGGATCAGGACAACCTGCTTTTTGTCGCTCATCTTCTTGATGATATTGCCCTTAAGCAGGTCGATCGTAAGGGTAGAGCTGGAAGCGATGACCAGAGAGCTGAGCGTAGACATGGAAGCGGAGAGCACCAGAATGACGACCACCGCGATCAGCAGGTCGGAGAGACTTGTCTGCAGCATGGTGGGAATGATCGCGTCAAAGCCGTTCTTGGCAACGTCTACGTCATACAGTCTGCCGAAGCCGCCGAGGAAGTAACAGCCGCCTGCAACGATGATCGCGAAGCCGGTGGAGATAACGGTACCCTTGCGGATATCCTTCTCGTGCTTGATCGCGTAGAACTTCTGTACCATCTGCGGCAGTCCCCAAGTGCCCAGCGAGGTCAGAATGACAACGCCCAGCAGATTCAGCGGATCGGGGCCGAAGAAGGAGTTGAACGCGCCGGGCATATCGCTTACGGTCTCGTCCGTCACCTGAGACAGTCCCTTGAGCGCCTCCATAAAGCCGCCGTTGGAATTGAGTACTGCGGCGATGACCGCCACAATGCCGATGAGCATGATGATTCCCTGGATAAAGTCGTTGATCGCGGTTGCCATGTAGCCGCCGGCGATCACGTAGATGCCCGTCAATACCGACATCGCGAGGATACACCAGATGTAGGGAATGCCGAACGCCATTTCAAACAGTCTGGAAAGACCGTTGTAGAGCGAAGCAGTGTAGGGAATCAGGAAGATGAACACGATGATCGACGCGCCGATCTTCAGTCCCTTGCTGTCAAAGCGCTTGCCGAAGAATTCCGGCATGGTCGCGGAATTGAGGTGCTGCGTCATGATCCTGGTGCGTCTGCCGAGGATCGCCCAGGCGAGGAAGGAACCGACAAGCGCGTTGCCGATACCGATCCAGGTGGACGCGATACCGTACTTCCAGCCGAACTGACCGGCGTAGCCGATGAAGATGACCGCCGAGAAATAGGAGGTGCCGTATGCAAAAGCCGTCAGCCACGGACCGACGCTTCTGCCGCCCAGAACAAAGCCGTTGACGTCGGTGGCGTTTTTGCGGCAGTAAATGCCCACGCCGATCATGACGCCGAAGAACAGCACCAGCATGACAATTTTTAATATCATTTGTAATACCCCCTGTGCGGCTGAATGCTTTCAACCGCGAATTTATTGAACAGTCACAGCGGCAGAGAATTTCCACCGCTGTTCGCTGATCATTTCAGATTGATCTCATTCTGCTGCGCGACAACGCTTTCGCCGCAATATTGCTTGCGCAGCACCGGCTTTTCGATCTTGCCGGTAGGATTGCGCGGAATATCCGCAAAGATGACCCTGCGCGGACGCTTGTAGCGCGGCAGCTCCAGACAGAAGGTGTTGACCTCCTCCTCGGAGAGCGTATAACCTTCCTTGACCTCGATGATCGCCGCGGCGATCTCGCCCAAGCGCTGATCAGGCAGACCGATGACCGCCACGTCCTTGATGGCGATGTTGGAGCGAAGGAAGTCCTCGATCTGTACCGGATAGATATTCTCGCCGCCGGTGATGATCACGTCCTTCTTTCTGTCGACCAGATAGATAAAGCCGTCGCTGTCACGTTCCGCCATATCGCCGGTGTAGAGCCAGCCGTCGCTGTCCATGACCTCCTCGGTCGCCTTGGCGTCCTTATAGTAGCACTCCATGACGCCGGGGCCTTTTACCGCCAGCTCGCCTACGCCGTCCGTGACCTCGTTGCGGTGCTCGTCGACGATCTTGACCTGCCAGCCGTAGCCGGGAATGCCGATAGCGCCGACTTTGTGGGTGTTTTCAATGCCCAGATGTACGCAGCCGGGGCCGATGGATTCGCTCAGACCGTAGTTGGTGTCGTAATCATGATGAGGGAAGATCGCCTTCCAACGCTTGATCAGCGTCGGCGGAACCGGCTGTGCGCCGATATGCATGAGCCGCCACTGAGAGAGCTCGTAGCTGTTCAGGTCGATCTTGCCGCTGTCGATCGCGTCCAGGATATCCTGCGCCCACGGAACGAGCAGCCAGACGATTGTGCAGCGTTCTTCGCTGACAGTGCGGATGATCCATTCGGGGCTCACGCCTCGCAGGAGCACCGCCTTGCTGCCGGAATAGAGACTGCCGAACCAGTGCATCTTCGCGCCGGTGTGATACAGCGGCGGAATGCAGAGAAACACATCGTCGTGCGTCTGGTGATGATGCGCCTGTTCGACCTTGGCGGAATGCATCAGGCTGCGGTGCTTGTGCAGGATCGCCTTCGGAAAACCGGTGGTGCCGGAGGAGAAATAGATCGCGCCGTCGTCCTCGTCGGTGATATACACGCTGGGCGCCTGAGAGGAGCAGTAGTTGATCAGCTTGTCATAGCTGTCCGCAAAGCTCGGGCACTCGTCGCCGACATAGAAGCAGTCCTTCAATCGCGGGATACGGTCGTGGATCTCCTCGACTCTGCCGATAAACTCGGGGCCGAACACAAGGAAATCACTGTCGGATTTCTCCAGACAATACTTGATCTCCTCGGCGGTATAGCGGAAATTCAGCGGTACCGCCACGCCGCCTGCCTTGAGGATACCGAAGTAGATCGGCAGCCAGTCCAGGCAGTTCATCAATAAAATAGCGACCTTTTCGCCTTTTTTCAATCCTCTGGTGAGCAGGAGATTGGCGAAGCGGTTCGCCTGCACGTCAAATTCACCCCAGGTCAGCTGCTTGCGGAACGCGCCTCCTCTGGCGGATTCGATCAGCGAATACTCGCGCCAGGTGACGTGCGGAATGTTTTGCACCTCGGGGTTGATCTCGACCAGCGCGATCTCGTTTTTGAAGTAGGTCGCGTTTCTGGTCAAGTATTCGGTAATGGGCATGGTGACAACTCCTTAAATTGTACTATTTGTGCTAGACACTTTGGGACTTTTAAGATTTAAATAGCTAAAGCGCCATCGCCGCAAAAAATCCCGAAACCCCATCAAATGCCGGGTGTTTCGGATACGCAATCAATATTATCCTATTTTTTTGCAGTTTTGTCAAGGTGATAAGAGAATTAAAACGATATTTGTGAAAGTTGTCGGAGTATTCGCCATTCTCTTTGTGCACTCTCACAAAACACACCGCGGCATCAAAACCGCGGTGTGCCATTCATTCTTAATTCGCTGTATAGGGAAGGGTTTTGCCGGTGTTGCCGGTGTTGGTTTCGACCTCAGCGGCGAAAAGCTGGATCGTTGTCGCGTCGGTGATGGTCACAACGCCGTCGCCGTTCGCGTCAGCGATAAAGCGCAGTCTGGCGTCGGCAGGCTCCAGGTCGGCGACGATCATCTGCAGCATCGTCGCGTCCATCACATCCACCTTGCCGCTGCCGTCCACGTCGCCGATCAAGACCATTTCCGGTGCTTCTGTCGGCGGTTCGGTGCTCGGCTGTTCGGTGGTGGGCTGCTCGGTGGTAGGCTGCTCGGTAGTCGGCGCCTCTGTCGGGGGCTCGGTGGGCTTAACGGTCGGCACATAATTCGGAGCGAACTGCTCTGACAACCACGCTGCACGGCTCGTCATCCAGTCTCTTGCGTAGGAGAACGCCCCGTCAAAGTTCTGCGCGTAGCGCGTCGTTGCTTTGTCAACGACCATCTTCTTTGTGGTCTCATTATAGGTCGCGCGTTTGAGAGCACTGTGATCTGCTACCCAACCGCTTGTATAGAGCAGCCAGCCGCTGGTGTAGTTCATCGCGGCACTGTCCTTGATCAGTGAATAGTAATGGCTCGCCTGATACAGTTCCTTGTCGACGGTATCGCTCGGCTTCTCACCCGAGAAGTGTTGGATCGCCGGAACAAAGTCCTCAAACCAGATCTGCGGCACTGCCGCCTGTACCTCGGGGTCGAGCGACAATCTTGCCATAATGTTGTCGGAGACCGGCTTTGTTCTGGCGGTTCCCTTATATTTGCACCACCAACCGGTGTATTGCGTATAATCGTTGACGCCCATGTTCCGCAGCTCATAATCCACGCCGACAGCGTTGCCGAGGGAGTTGTCGTAGTCCCAGACAGGGGAGCCGTAGAACTTGTACTTGCCGTTTTCGTCCTGCTTGTAGGTGAAGAAGGTGCTCGAAACGCCGCTGTCCCAGTTCTTGCCCAGTTCGTTGATCAGGTAGAGCTTCGTCATGGATTCCACGTCCGCGACCATCGAGAGGTCAACGAATTCCGAGGTAAAGGCGGAATAAAGCGAGTTGAACTTGCGGCGGATATATTTTTTCACGTCCTCATAGCCCGCCTGATCCGGATCCAGCTCCGGCGACTTGATCGTGACCTTCATGTTGTTGGAGGAAAACCAGTAATCCTCGTCGGAAGCGCTCGCGTCGACCTCCACGATGAAGGAAAAGTCCTTTTTGATGGTCTCTCCGTCCTCTTCGAGATAGCCTTCATCGTCGACCTCGGGAACCAGACTGCCCGGCTCGACCTTCTCGGCGATCATGTAGTTGCCCCAGTAGAAGCCGTTTACATAGAGGTCAATATACCGCGAATCCGAGGCGTAGGGCATACCCACTGCGTCGGAGAGGTCATAGAGGAAGCGGTTGCGGGAGAGAGAATCGTCCTGATAATTGGCAAGCAGCGAGTATTTCTTGTTTTTCTCCATGCCGGCAATGCTTACCTTCTTGTCGTAGGTGACATTGTAGCCCTTTTTCGGCTTGCCCCAGCTGGTGTTGCCACGACCTTTGATCTTCTTGACAGGGGTGTTGTCGATCTTGCCGTCAGGGGTGACGATCGCGCCGGTGGCGTTGGCGCTGTTGGCTTTGTCGGAGTTGAGGTAGTTCATCAAATCCTCGCCGTTGCCGTCTGCGTTGGAATTGTTGATATAAATGGCAGCCTCGGCATTGGAACGCATGAATTTCAGCGTGTAGCTGCTGCCGCCGGCGGCGACGGTATAGCTTTCGTTCTGGGCATAGCTGACCGTGGCGGTCTCACCTGCAGGGATCGTCGTACCGGCGACCGTAACCGCTTCGGAGTAGCCGTTGTAGATATCCGCCTTGCTTTCGTCAGCGCTTGTCGGCAGGAAGAAATACCGCACAGACGGATTTTGCTCGTTCATGTCCTCGTCGTGCTCGCTCTGCCATGCCTGCCATGCTTCGCCGTCCTCAGAGCCGGTGACGGCGTGCGCGTACAGCGCCTGACCGACGGTAAAGCCGGTCGGAGCGCCCTTGCTTTCCTCAGCGGAAACGATGGCGACCGTCATGGTGCCGAGCGTGAGCAGCGCGCAGATCAGCAGCGCCAGGATTTTTTTCATAGGGAAACACCTCCGTGATGGGATTTGTAATATGACTGCATTTTAATTATAGTATGATCATACTGCATTTTACTAGCCAAATCAAGCGATTATTTTAACACAATCCAATTATCCGGAAGAATATTGAAAAGTTTTAGCAGATATGCTACAATAAAATAGACAAAAAACGATCGAGGTGTACCATGAAGCAATATATCTTAGCGCTCGACGCCGGAACCACCAGCGCGCGCAGTATTCTGTTTGACAAAAACCGCGCGGTCATCAGCGTGGCGCAGCACGAGATCCCGCAGATATTTCCGCAGGCAGGCTGGGTGGAGCAAAACCCGATGGACATTTACGCCAGCCAGTATTCGTCCCTGACCGAGTGTATCGCCAAGAGCGGCGTTTCGCCGGACGAGATCGCCGGGATCGGCGTTACCAATCAGCGCGAGACCGCGATCGTCTGGGAAAAGAGTACCGGCAAGCCTATTTATAACGCGATCGTGTGGCAGTGCCGCCGGACAGCCGGGATGTGCGAGCAACTGAGTCAGGAGGGCTATGGCGAGATGATCGCCAAGGCGACCGGACTGCGGCTGGACGCGTATTTCAGCGCGACCAAGCTGCGCTGGATCCTGGACAACGTGCCCGGCGCGAGGGCAAAGGCGGAGCGCGGCGAGCTGCTTTTCGGCACAGTCGACACATGGCTGCTCTGGAAGCTCAGCGGCGGTAAAATCTTCGTTACCGACCGAACCAACGCATCCCGAACGATGCTCTACAACATTCATACGCTCACTTGGGACAAGGCGCTCTGCGACCTGTTCCGGATCCCGATGAACATGCTTCCGCAAGTTCGTTCCAGCAGCGAGGTCTACGGCGAGGTCTCCGTCATGGGCAGCGCTGTACCGGTCAGCGGTATCGCCGGCGACCAGCAGGCGGCGCTTTTCGGACAGGGCTGCTTTGCCGAGGGCGACATGAAGATCACCTACGGCACCGGCTGCTTCCTCTTGGCGCATACCGGCAACGCCCCGGTGCGCAGCGCTCACGGTATGCTCACCACCATCGCGGCGACCGCCGAGAACCAGCCGGTCGAATACGCGCTCGAGGGCAGCGTCTTTGTCGGCGGCGCGGTCGTCCAGTGGCTCAGAGACGGCTTGCGCTTCATCTCCGACGCGAAGGACACCGATTACTTTGCCCAGAAGGTCAAGAGCAGCTGCGGCGTGTACGTCGTGCCAGCCTTTGCCGGACTGGGAGCGCCCTACTGGGATATGAGGGCAAGAGGCATTATCACCGGACTGACGCGCGGCACCGGCAGAGAGCATATCATCCGCGCGGCGCTGGAGAGCATCGCCTATCAGTCCGACGACGTGATACAGGCGATGAAGTCCGACTTCGGCGGCTCGATCACGAGCCTGAGAGCCGACGGCGGCGCGAGCGCCAACAATTTCCTCATGCAGTTCCAGGCGGATATTTCCGGAACCACCGTCATCCGTCCCAGCCAGAAGGAAGCGACCGCAGCCGGCGCGGCATTCCTCGCCGGACTGGCGACCGGCTTCTGGACTGATCGCGAGGAATTGAGAGCGAACGAAGCGACCAACGCGACCTTCCGTCCGTCGATGGACGGAAACGAGCGCAAAAAAATGCTCGACGGCTGGCATGATGCCGTCAGAGCCTGCACCGGAAGGGAGAGGTTATCATGATTATAAAAGAAAAACGCTTCCCGTCCTCTGACGGAAAGCATCAGCTTTACTGCAAGATCTATGAACCGGAGGGAGAGCCCTGCGGATTGTTCCATGTCGTTCACGGCATGGTCGAGCATATCGAGCGCTTCGACGGTATCATGCGCGCCATGTGCGAAAACGGATGGGTAAGCTACGGCTTTGACAATCTCGGTCACGGCAAAACGGTCAACGACGACAGCGAACTGGGGTATATCGGCGGTTACAAGTATCTGCTGGCGGACGTGCGCCGTTTCACCGCCGAAATGAAGAAGAAATATCCCGGATTGCCGGCAGTGCTGATGGGACACAGCATGGGTTCCTTCATCGTGCGCAACACCGTCACCGACAAATTATGGGACAAGCTGATCATCATGGGCACCGGCGGCCCGAATCCGGCAGCCGCGCCGGGCATGCTGCTGCTCCGTGCGGAGATACTCCGCAACGGCGAGAGAGGTTATTCCGATTTCATCGAAAAAATGATGTTCGGTCAGTATAACAAGGGCTTTCAGGAGGACGATATGCTCGCGTGGCTGAGCACCCTGAAGGAAACGCGCGACCTCTACCGCGACGATCCGAAGTGCGGCTTCCGGTTCACGCTCAGCGCCGACAGGGATCTGGTCACGCTTCTGCGGCTGTGCAACCGCAAGAGCTGGTTCACACGCGCGAACATGAACATGCCGATACTGCTTGTCTCCGGCAGCGAGGATCCGGTCGGCGACCACGGCAAGGGCGTTGAAAAGGTCTACAAGGGACTGAAAGCTGCCGGCAAGGATGTCCGCATGAAGCTCTATCAGGGCTACCGCCACGAGATCCTCAACGACGCCTGCCGCGATGAGGTGATCGCCGATATCTTAGCCTTCGCGCAGGAAGGACTGTAACGCCTCCAAACAGCGTTCCGCTTCCTGTCTGCCGAGGTCATAGACACGCTGCAGATTCTCCGGATCGTGCTCGACCCTGCCGATGGGCAGCTTTTCCGCCGGGCAGATCACAAAGGCGCTGCCGCGTTTCTCCTGCTCAAACACAAAGTCGCGGGTGCGGTTGTACATGACATGCCTGCCTGCGATCGCCTTGTAGGTGTTGGGATAACGCCGCAGCGAGAGCTTCATCAGTGGCAGCATGGACGCTTTTTCCTTACTATAATTTCTCGGCTGTGTGAGAACGACCACGTTTCTCTCGCAGCCTTTTTTCATCATGAATTTCAGCGGGATCGAGTCCGACATGCCGCCGTCCAGGTATTCGCTTCCGTCGATTTTGACCGGCTTGGAAACCAGCGGCATCGAAGCGGATGCGCGTATCCACTCAAAACAGCGGTCGTCCGCCTTGTCACAGAGGCGGTAATACGGCTTGCCGCTTTCCATCTCGGTGCAAACCAGCCAGAACTCCACCGGCGAGTTGTTGTACGCTTCGCGGTCGAACACATCCAGTTCATTCGGTACCGTATGATAACAGAATTTTGCGTTAAACAGATTGCCGGTTTTGATCAGGGATGCAGTGCTGCAGTAGCGTTTGTCGTTGCAGAAGCGCTTGTTGTAGCGCAGTACCCTGCCGATCTGACCGGATTTATAATTCACGCCGAACGCTGCGCCGGCGGAAACGCCGACGATGCTGTCAAATTCCACGCCGTTCTCCATCAGCACATCCATCACGCCGGCAGTGAACATGCCGCGCATCGCGCCGCCTTCGAGAACCAGACCTTTTTTCATAGCCATCACCTTCTATATTATTTTGCCTTTAACCCAGCGCTTCCTTCACAGCGGAAACGATAGTGTCGACCGTGGCGAGCGCGCCTTTTCCGACGGTTCCGCAGGCAAGCCGTGATGCTCTCGGCTCGATGATACGGCAGCCGTCGTTTTGCAGGGTTTGCAGGTTGCGCTGCGTCGCCGGATTCTCATACATGTGCGTGTTCATTGCCGGCGCAAGCAGGATCGGCTTGCCCGTGCAGGCGAGCAGGGTAGAGGAGAGCATGTCGTCGGCGATGCCGTTCGCCATTTTTGCCAGAATATCGGCGCTTGCCGGCGCGATCAGCACCAGATCCGCCTCCTCCGCCAGCGCGATATGCGCCACGATTTCCGGCTCGTCGAGCGCGAACATGTCGGTGTAGACCTTGTTCTTGGTGAGCGTCTGCAAGGTCAGCGCTGTGATGAACTGCGCGCCGCCTTTGGTGAGGATCACCTTGACGTTATAGCCGTCCTTGGTGAGCTGATTGGCGATATCCGCCGACTTGTACGCCGAGATACTGCCGGTCACGCCGAGTAATACCGTTTTCATATTTGTACCTCCCTGATGATCCGCGCGGCGATGCCCTGCGCGATTTCCTGTTTGGTGTCAAATTCTTCAAATGCCGGTTCGCCGTCGAGCAGATACGCCTTGTGTGTATCGCCGCTGATCTGCGTGATGTCGTTGGCGAGCACCAGATCACAGCCGTTCTTTTCGAGCAGCGCCTTTGCGACCTCAAACAAACGCTCTCTGGTTACGCCGCTGAGCAGTTTGAAGCCGATCAAAAACGTCTCCGGCGCTAATTCCCGGAACAGCGGCAAAATTTTCGGCGTCTGTTCGAGCAGAAGCAGGGGAGAGCCCATCTGCGAGGACAGCTTGCCGCCGGAGCGGATGTCTGTCATGTCGAGCGCCTGATAGAGATCGTCGGTATTTTGCAGGGCGTTCTGCAGCTGTTCGACGGTCGAGACGGAGCGCACGCGGTAATCGCTGACCGCCATGCTGTGTACCACCGCGTCGATGCGCTCTGTTCGCAGCAAATCGCGGACAGCCTTTTCCAGATCCTCCACGCTGAAAATCGGGATCACCGTCGCCCTGTCCGTCGCCGGACGGCAGGCGCTTTTGGCGCAGATATAAAAGATGTTGTCAATTTCGGTTTTTTCGGCAAGCGCGTCGGCGATCAGACTGCCCAGCCTGCCGGTGCCGGTATTGGAAATGCACCTTGCGTCGTCGATCGGTTCGCAGGTGCCTCCGGCTGTCACTAATACATTCATTTTTTCACCGTAAGCTGACGGGGCGAGCAATGCCCGCCCCTGTTTCGTTATTGAATTTATTCGATGGGTTCAAAGTCGGCAACGCCGTGCTTGCAGAGCGGACAGATGAAATCATCCGGCAGCTCGTCGCCTTCGTAGATATAACCGCAGACCTTGCATACCCAACCCTTTTTACCTTCGGTTTCGGGCTTGGGCTTGACGTTGTTCTGGTAGTAGGTGTAGGTCATGGTCTCCTTGTCGGAGGTCACGCGCGCTTCGGTCACGCTGCAGATGAACAGACCGTGAGAATCGAGGTCGATGTAGTCCTCCACCTTCAGCGACATAAAGGCGTTGATGTACTTGGGCAGGAATACCAGACCGTTATCGGAGCGCAGCGGCTCCCAGTCCTTGAACTTGTCGACGTTTCTGCCGCTCTGGAAGCCGAAGTCCTGGAATACCTTGAAGGGTGCTTCCACGGACAGGCAGTTGACGTTCATCACGCCGGTCTGCTTGATGACGTGGTGAGAATAGTTCTGCTTGTTGATGCAGACGGCGACGCGGTTCGGGGAATCCGTCACCTGAGAAACGGTGTTGACGATCAGACCGTTGTCCTTCTTGCCGTCGTTAGAGGTGACGACATACAGACCGTAGCCGATCTTGAAGAGCGCCTTCATGTCGTTCTTGTTGGCGGTCTCGTCATGCTGGGCGAGATAATCCTGACAGAGCTCGTCGGCGAGTTTCTCGATCTGCTCGCGGCTCTCGTCGTTGAGTGCGGACATGATGCGCACGGTGGTGTCGGTAAAGGTGGTGTTCTTGCAGCCTTCGAGCATCTTTTTCATGGTCTTGGCAGCCAGCGGCGCCCAGGAACCGTTCTCGATCAAACCGATGGTGCGGTTCTGGAAGTTGCGTTCGGTCAGGTGCTCGATAAATTCGCGCATGAAGGGGAAGATATCGGCGTTATAGGTAGTGGTAGCCAGTACGATCCTGCCGTAGCGGAACGCGTCCTCTACGCACTCCGCCATATCCTCGCGGGCGAGGTCGTTGACGACGACCTTCGGGCAGCCCTTGGCTCTGAGTTTTTCAGCCAGAAGTTCGACTGCCTTCTTGGTGTTGCCGTAAACGGAGGTGTAGGCGATCATGATGCCGTCGCTCTCCACGCCGTAGCTTGACCAGGTGTTGTAGAGGCCAAGGTAGTAGCCGAGGTTCTCGGTCAGGATGGGACCGTGCAGCGGACAGATGATCTGGATGTCGAGCTTTGCCGCCTTTTTCAGCAGATTCTGCACCTGAGCGCCGTACTTGCCGACGATACCGATATAGTAACGTCTCGCCTCGCAAGCCCAGTCCTCTTCCACGTCGAGCGCGCCGAACTTGCCGAAGCCGTCAGCGGAGAAGAGCACCTTGTCCTTGGTGTCGTAAGTCACGATGACCTCCGGCCAGTGAACCATGGGCGCCGCGACGAAGGCGAGGGTGTGGGAGCCGAGCTCCAAAGTGTCGCCTTCGCCGACAACGATCCTTCTGTCCTCAAACTGGGTGCCGAAGAAGTTGCCCATCATGGTGAACGCCTTGGCGGAGGAAACGATCGTCGCCTCGGGATAGTTGGTCATGAAGTTGAGGATATTGGCGCTGTGGTCGGGCTCCATATGCTGCACAACGAGATAGTCGGGCTTTCTGCCTTCAAGTACGTCCTCAAGGTTGTTGAGCCACTCATGCTTGAAGTTGCGGTCGACCGTGTCCATGACGGCAACCTTCTCGTCCATGATCACATAGGAGTTGTATGCCATGCCGTTTGGAACGACGTACTGACCTTCAAACAGGTCGACTTTGTGGTCATTCACGCCGACATAGCGGATGTCGTTGGTAATTTTCATAGTATTTCCTCACTTTCGGAGTAATATTTTCATATCAATTTTATCATAATCTACGTCAATATACAAGTGAATTTGAAAGATTTTTTTGAAAATCGCGGCATTTTACTGATTAACTTTGAAAATCTCTGCGCGATAATGACGATTTGAAAAAAATTTTTAAAAACCTTTCAAATAATGCTGTCATTTCTCTGAAATTGTGATATAATCAAGTATATCAATAAAGGAGTGCTTTTCACATGGGACTTTTTAAGAACAACACAACCGAGGATACTGCAAACGGTTACAGAGGGCTGGGCAAGGATCAGCTCATTGATATCATTCAGTCGCAGAAGTCGGAGAACGAATTTTTGCAGAAGAAGCTCTCCGAGGCAACCGCGGCGGTGACGGCTTCCCAGTCGCAGAATGCCGATCCGGAGGAACTTAACGCCCTGCGTGCAGAAAACGAACAGCTTCGCCGTCAGCTTGACGAGATGAACGCGGAATTTGAGAAGGTAGGCGTGATCGCCGACCGCAATGAAGAGCTTGCCGCCGAGTTAGCGGCGCTGAAGGCGCAGCCTGCACAGCCGGCAGAGCCGACCGAGCCGACCAATCCCGGTTCCATCGCCGAGATGTCCGTTCAGGTGAGCGGCGTGATGACAGCGGCGCAGAAGGCAGCCGACGAGTACCTCGCCAAGATCCAGGCAATGCATGACGAGATGTGTCAGGAGTACAGCCGCTACGAGCTGGAATCCCAGCAGAAGGCTGATGAGATCCTCAAAAACGCGAACGCGGAGGCAAATTCCATTGTCACAGGCGCCAAACGCGAATCCAACGAGATCTGGCAGTCTCTCAGCAGCGTGTTCCGCAAGTATTGCGGCGACAAAGAATACGAATTTAATTAATTAGAAATCTACTCAGCTGCAAATATCGCTGATTGGAACAGGTGGTGGTTGATATGCTTTCAAAGCGACAGCATGCCGGCAAGCGAAAGACGATACTGATGTTTATCGGACTGGTCGCTGTCGGTATTCTGCTGAATATTCTCGGCACAAAGCTGAACGGCTTGCTGGGGCTGCCTTTTTATCTGGACAATATCGGCACGATTCTCACCGCTGCTGTAGGCGGTTACCTGCCGTGTATCGCGGTAGGCTTTTTCTACAATATCATCATGGGCATCAGCGACACGTCGACCTTCTACTACTGCTTTATCAGCGTGCTGATCGCCTGGGCGGCGGCATTTTTCGACCGAAAAGGCTATCTTTACAAATTGCCGCACGTGCTGCTGGCGATCACGGTCTTCGGAATCTTCGGCGGCTTATTCGGCGGTGTGCTGACATGGTTCCTCAACGGCATGACGCCCGGAGAAGGGTTTGTCGCTTCGATGACAGAGGCGATCTCCCACAACACCGGCATCTCCCTGTTTTCGTCGTCGCTGGTCTCCAACGTCGCCATTGATTTGGTGGACAAGGCGATCACCACCGTCATTTCACTGCTGCTTTGGAAGCTGATCCCCAAGCGTTTGCTGGAGCAGTTTGATTATTTCAAGCAGAGCGTGTCGTTTCGCCGGCATGTAAAACAGCACACCGGCGTTTCCATCCGCTTCAAAGCGCTGCTGACGGTCGGTATTTCCACAACGCTCGTTACGGTATCGGCAGTGGTGATCTGCGTCATGCAGTACCACAGCTCCACGGTGGAAGAATACATCGCGCAGGGCAGAGAGGTCACGCAGGTGATCGCCAACCGGCTTGACCGCGCCAAGGTCGAGAGTTTTCTCTCAATGGGCGAGGAAACCGAGGAATATACCGACATGCAGAATATGCTGCGGAGCATCAACGACAGTTCCGCGGAGATCTCATTTATCTATGCCTATCAGATACGTCCCGAGGGCGCGCACGTTGTCCTCGATATGGACGCCGAGGGCGTGATGGGCGATTCACCCGGTGTGGTGATCCCGCTTGACGACGTGATGAAGAAAAACATCAAAGCCTTTTCCGCCGGAGAGGAGATCGAGCCGGTCATCACCTCCGACGAATACGGCTGGCTGCTTACGGTGTATCAGCCGGTCAACGACGATAAGGGCAATATCTGTTACACTGCCGTCGACCTTTCCATGGAACGCCTTGCGGCAAGCGAACTCGCCTTTTTGTCGCGTATCATTTCATTGTTTATCGGCTTCTTGTCTCTCATCCTCATTTTTGCCATGTGGATGGCAGATTACTATCTCGCCGGACCGATCAACCGCCTGACCGCCGTTGCCGGATCGCTTGCCTTCGACACA
>CAMKSB010000005.1 GCA_946415335.1 uncultured Clostridia bacterium | reverse complement strand
TGATCGCTTCGATCGTCTCGGGCGACTCGCCCTTTGCCTGTGCCAGCGTATCGACGACGGCGGGAAGAAAGAGCGACGTGTTTCTCTTGCCCTTGCAGCCGCTCGGGATCAGGAAGGGCGCGTCGGTTTCGAGCACGACGCGGTCAAGCGGCAGCAGCGGGAGATCGCGGATAAAATCCTCAAAGCGCCCTTTGTTGGCGGTATAGGTAGCGGAACCGCCGATACCGAGGTAAAAGCCAAGGTCGGTGTAGCGCTTGGCAATGTCGGCGCTGCCGATAAAGCAGTGGCACACGCCCTTGAAGGCGGTTCCGCAGCTCTCCAGCACCGCCAGCGCTTCCTCATGACAGTCGCGGATATGGAGGATCAGCGGCATGTCGTGCTCCGTAGCCAATTCAAGCTGCATACGGAAATATTGCTCCTGCAGGGCTTGTTCGTCCTCATCGGCGCCGCGATGAAAGTCGAGCCCGGTTTCTCCGACGGCGACTGTACGCGGCGTATGCAGCAATTCACGGAGGATATTGCGGCAGCCGGACAAACCGTACATTCTGTCTGCAAAGAAGACCTTCAGGGGGTGAACACCCGCGCCGAACGAAACCATGTCCGAATCCGCGAACAGCTTGCGCATCCTGAAATTGCTCTCCATGTCAATCGCCGCTTCAATGACGTGCGTAACGCCGGCATCGCGCAGCTTTTCCAGCACCATATAACGGTCATGGTCAAAGTCTTTCAAAAAATAATGCGTATGGGTATCTATCAACTGTCATACCTCCTGTCTTTAGTTTTATGATAACACGGCTGTCAAGCCTCGTCTTCGGCTGTCATCTCGCGGTAGAGCATGTCGGCAGTCTCCACGATCACGTCGGCAAGTTCGAGGTTTTCTTTCCACTTATTTTCCAGCGCTTCATACCCCAGCCACGCGCCGAGGATATTGCCGGCGATTGCGCCGGTGGAATCGCTGTCGCCCTTGTGGTTGACGGAGACGATCAGGCACTTTGAAAAGTCGTCCGGGTAGCGCAGGCAGCAGTAAATCGCGATGACAAGCGCTTCCTCAGCGACCCAGCCTTCGCCGAGCTTGTGGATATTATCGAGGTCGGGCGCGTCGTTTTCGGAGAGCGCGATCGCCAGATCAATCAGACTGACCAGCTCGCCGATATGCGGATCGTCCGCGTAGAGCCTCGCCGCGGTATCGCGGGCTTCCTCCACGATCTCCCTGAGCGTCTGACCTTTGCGGTAGATGCAGCGGTGGACGATATGCGCGAGCACCGCCGCCGGCATGTAGCCCAGCGAATGGCTGTGGGTGACCGCAGCGAATTCTGCGCCTTCACGGTTGATCATGTCCATATCGCCGATGTCTATCATGCCAACCGGAGCCACACGCATGACGCCGCCGCAGCCCTTGGAATTGTTGATGGGATCTTTGACAAAGCTGTCGACGTGCTGCTTTTCCTCAAGCTGCTGCTGTCTCGTGCGAAGGGCAGAGAGACAGGTGATGCCCGGCGCTCTTCTGGCGAATAATTCCGGCTGATCCATCAAAACGCCGGAAACTAAATAGACCGGATCATTCTTATCGTGTTTACGCGCCTCTTCACAGGACATTTCCTGCGTGATAAGCCAGCCCTGATAGGCAAAATTTGCATACATTCTCGGTTCGCCGGCGATTCCGCGGCGATTGGAGCGGGACAGACAGGTCAGCACCGCAGCCGCTGAAAACAAGGTCATCTGGGTATCGTCGGAGATCAGCGCCTTATGGCTGTGACGGCTCAGCTCGTATTCCTGGATGCCGCCCGAGCCGTAGCGGTTCACGATCTCTTTTTCCGAGATAAACTCCACCGGATATCCCAGCGCGTCGCCGGCAGCGCCGCCGATCAGGGAGCCGCGGATGCGGTCTTGCACCGCGTCGGGAGTGCTCTGCAGCAGTTCCATCGCCCGGTGATATTTTTCGCAGCGCTCTTTGGCGGCGTCGTCCACCACGTCAAGCCGCGAGAGGTCGCTGTTATGCGCGAGATCAGCCAGCTTGACCTGCACGGCAAGCGGATTGCCCCTGAGTCCGCGGATATATTCCATATACGGCACGCTGTCGTCATGCGTCATCAACGACAGCGCTTCGATGACCTCATTCGGAAAGCCCTCTTTCCTCAAATCATCCAGCGTGATATCGGTGTCCTCCGCCACGTCATGCAGCAGGGCAACGCAGACGGCGTATTCGCTGTCCATCTGCTCAGCGAGATGAAACGGATGATAGACATAGGGCATACCGCTTTTGTCTGTTTGGTTCTTATGCGCGTTGAAGGAGATCAAAAGCGCTTTTTTCGTCAAGGGTGTATACAGCATACAGCCACCTCCATCGTTTAATATTTA
This sequence comes from uncultured Clostridia bacterium, assembly GCA_946415335.1. Classification (GTDB taxonomy): domain Bacteria; phylum Bacillota; class Clostridia; order Oscillospirales; family Acutalibacteraceae; genus Ruminococcoides. The sequence continues at coordinate 30,558 of CAMKSB010000005.1, read as the reverse complement.
GTATTATATCATAGATAACGCGCGTCCGCCATATTTTTCGCAAAGAAAACGGCTCAGAACTTCAACATGTTCCGAGCCGTGATGGTTCATGTGGCGATGGTCTTTAGGATGTCGTGATAGACGGCGCGGTTCCGGTCGTCGCCATCCAGACGGGATACGTACTGGATCACATAGACTTTCTTATTGACGCGCAAGGCGGAGGTCTCGCCGATCTGCCGGATATCCACATCGTTTGCCGTGTAGGTAAAGCGGATGCCGACCGCCTCTTTGCCGCCGACGTTGATCATGAAGCTGTCCTCGCGGTCATAAGCGCGGAGGTTTCTATTCATGCAGCGCTCGGCGTTTTTGAGGATGGACTTGGGATCCGTCAAAAAACTCAGCAAGCCCGGCTTCGTCCAGGAGACGATGAACAGGCAGTGATTTTCCTTGTCCATAATGCCCCAGTGATTGACGGCGGTGCCGCAGTACGTTTTCAGTTCTCCGGCAGTCATGATGTTGAACGGCTCGTTATAAGAAAGGGTCAGTTCGTTGTTGATGTTGATCTTTTTCATTTTGAGGACTCCTTTTCTCTTTGATGACACCAGTATAGCACACCGAGTATGACAACATCATGACAACAAGCTGAAAATCATTTATTTTTTCGTGATATTCAGCTGAGAGTGACCTTCATCGTCCTCGTAGATCTCAATGGTGTAGTGATACGACTTGTCGCCGTCGGTGATGGTGAAGTCCGACGTGCCGTAGTCCTTGCCGTTGATGTACACCTGGTCTTTTTCGTACACGCGGATCTCCGCGATATTCGGGTTCTCGACCGTCACGACCGCCTGATCGGACAGCACCGGCTCGTCGGGAAGGAAGTAGTTGCCGCTGTAGGAAACCTTGGGTGTGACGATGACATAGACGATCACGGCGATCAGCGGCACAAAGAAGCCGATCGCGCGCTGGAGCCACTTGGGCGTGAACGCGTAGAGATACAGCACGATCTGCGCGAGACAGAACAGCGCGGTGATGAGCTGATGCGGAAAATGACGGAACGTGAACATGAAGGAACTCACCGAGGTGAGCATCAGCAGCAACAGGATCGGCGAGAGGATCAGCAGGCTCAGCCAGTTGCGCTTGGTGATGAACCAGCCGACAAACGCCATCGGGAAGGTGAGCACCGTCCAGATCGCCCAGTATTTATAGTACATGAACAAGCCGAAGCCCATCTCGCTGAACGGTACCTGAAGCAGATAGATCAGCGGTTGGCTGATGAGGAAAAACACAAAGGTTTTCAGCGCGGATTCCAGCGGCTTTTTGCAGTTGGACATGATGATGATGGCAAAGAGCACCCACGCCTCCATGGTCTCGCCCATGCGCATGAAGGAGGTGTTCTGAAAGACGGGCACGATCAGAAAGACTGCCGTCACCACCGCCGTCGCGACCGCGAAAATAATGACGACCGGCCAGCTCATATTGAGACCGCCGAACAGCTTGTCGGTAAAGCGCCGGAGAATATTCTTGTTTTCCATTGGAGATCAATCATCCTTTCTCTTATTAATGATTATTCATGCCTGAGCAGGTATTGCTCCGCCTTTTTGACGGCAAAGCGGTTGACCGCGAACGCGGTGACAAACAGGACTGCCGCCACGACAAAGGCGACAACGGCGATGACCGTCAGCAGCAAGCCGTCGTCTATCCCCATGTTCTTGATGATGAACGGACTGAGGATCGAGAGCATGAACGCGATGACCATCGCAACGCCGATCACGATGACGACGACGTTCACCCAAGTCAGCTTTCTGGAGAACTCGGTCTCGCTGTCCCAGTCGAGCTGAGGCTTTTTGGCGTTTTTGAGCAGCATACAGTTGATGATGATGCTGTTGCCCAAAAAGGCGATGACGGCGCCGACAAGGATCGTCCAGCCGCTTTGCGGGGTGATGAAGCCCATCACCAGGCAGACGATACCGAGGACGAGGATATAGAGCACGCTTCCGAGCGAGCAGACGAGCATGGAAAAATTGCGCTTGCTGTTGTAATACGCCTTGAAATCCATCGGCATGGTTTTCAGCGCGTAGAAGCTGCTTCCCTCGCGTGTGAAGGCGGTCACCGCCAGGTTGTTGAAGCCGCAGGCGAAGCAGGGAGCCGTCAGACCGAGCGTCAGCGCACAGAGCAGAGACGAGCCCGGTTCAAGCGGCAGACTCAGCCCTTCGCCAAAGGAGCTGTTGCCTAAAACGAAAGGCAGAATGAACAGCAGCGGCCAGATAAAGGTCATGGCAAAGCCGTAGACCAGATAAGCCGGATTCCGGCGGGTGTTCTTCGATTCATACGAAAACAGCGTTTTTCCGGCGCCGGCGTTCTTCCTGCCGGAGAGTTCTCCCTTGGAGACCGCTCTTTTGCCGGTTCCGGTGCTCTGCATGGCGAGCGCCGTGGAAAGATAAAACAGCTTGACCGCCAGCGCGGCGAGCGCTGTCACCGCCAGCGTGACGGCGATACTCAGCAGCAGCCAGAGGACATTTCCCTCCGCCATAAAACGGCTCATGAAGGAAATATTCGGGAATCCGTCCGAGACCGTTGCGAACGTCGACAGCGCGGCTGCCGCGCCGGAGGAACCGTTCTTGTTCAGGGTGTTGCTGATGATGATATAGGCGATCGTGATCGCCAGCGTAAAGAGGCCGCCGATCGCCACCATGATATCGCGGTTGCGGATGAAGCCGAACACGCGAAAGACCACCACAACCAGCAGAGCCGATACCGCCAGTCCGGTAACGGGGATCAGCACGCTCGCAAGCACGGCGCCGATCAGAAACGCGGCGCCCATTCCGGCGCGCAGTCCGAAGCCGATACAGACGGAATTGATGACGATCAGGCTCAGCCCGAGCGGAAACCGCAGGGTGACCGCCAGCTTGGCGGCGACGATCTGATTGGCGGAAAACGGCAGGGGCATCAGCGCGGAAATATCATCCGACGTGTAGAGCACCGTGACGACGTTCTTGACCGAGAGGATAAAGCTCAGCAAGAGCATGATCAGCATCAGCGATTTCGTGACGTCCGTCACCGAGACCGCCTGTGCGACCAGCGGCTCCGTAAAGAACGCCGCCAGACCGATCGCGCCGGTCAGGAGCACCAGTCCTATCGCCGCGAGGACTTTGGCGACCATTGGCGAGATCAGCGCGTCCTTGCTGCCGATCACGCCGCTGCCGTTGCATTTTTGTAAAACGGAGATCAGCTTCCAAACCTTTGAGAAGCCCGAGGACGTCTTACTCATCATCCGTCATCTTCTTACAGGCGTTGCGGATGAAGATCATCGACAGGGCTACCACGACAGCCACGCCGAGGATCACCATTCTGAGCACGAACGTATCGCCGAGGACCTTGAAGTTTTCCAGCAGTCTGATGACTGCGACCGCCGCGACAAGCAGACCGCCGACGATACTGATGATCGCGTAGGCGAGCTTATAGGTTCTGGCGCCCTTGTTGGAAAAACTTCTCAACTGTGCTTCTTCCCTCTCTGTCAGCCTGCCGGTGAACAGGATCCTCGCGCCCATAAAAATACTGTAGATTGCCACCGCTCCGAGTATAATAGGCCACATTTGATTCATTGTTTTAACCCTCCGATTCTATTGTTTCTGTTAATTCCAGGAAAATATTCTCTAAGGACGCCTGCGATTTGTGCGTCGCTTTGAGGTCGTCCAGCGTTCCGCTGTAGAGCAGCTCGCCTGACTTGATGATGCAGATCTCGTCGCAGAGTTTTTCGGCGACCTCGAGCACATGGGTGGAAAAGAATACCGAATTGCCCTTTTCCACATGCTCGCGCATCATCTGCTTGAGTTCAAACGCCGACTGCGGATCGAGACCGGTCATCGGCTCGTCCAGTATCCACACGGACGGATCGTGGATCAGCGCGCCCATGATCATGATCTTCTGGCGCATACCGTGGGAGTAGGACAGGATAGAACTGTTGAGCGCGTCGTAGATGCCGAAGCGCTTGGCATAGCCTTCGATAAATTCAGCCCTGCCGTCTGTCGGCGCGTCATAGATATCCGCCATAAAATGGAGATATTCCAGACCGGTCAGCCGCAGAAAATGATCCGGACTGTCCGACACATAGCCAAACTGCCGCTTGGCTTTGAGCGGATCCTTGACGATGTCCACGCCGTTGATCAGGATCGTACCCTCTGTCGGCCGGATCACGCCGGTGATCGCCTTGATGGTGGTGGATTTGCCGGCGCCGTTGTGACCGATGAAGCCGGTGATCGCGCCGTCTCTCGCGGTGAACGAGATATCACTGACAACGGTTTTCTCGCCGAATTTCTTGGTAAAATGCTGTACTTGTATCAATTCAATCAACTCCTGTGCATTGATCTTTTCTATTATACTATATAAAAGTGCGAAAAGCAAGGCGCTGAAACCGTTCCGAAACAGGAATAAACAAGTAAAGAAAAATGTAATGTTCACAAGAGTCACGGACATTCTGTTGACACGCATGGACATATCAAGGCAAATATGGTATATTTATAACAAGATTATCGCGTTATATCAGCGATTTTCATTGATAACGCTTCAATTTCAACAGCTAAGGAGGTTCATCATGAAGCATCAACACACAAGCAGATTACTGACAAAAGCTTTGTCGGTAACACTTTCCGCGACCCTGCTGCTCAGCATGGCTGTGGTTGGAAATGTTTTTGGCACAACGGCATTTGCCGCCGAAGCCCAAACCGAGGGTGACTACACCTATGTTGTTCTGGACGACGACACCGCTCAGATCACAAAGTACAACGGCACGCAGGCAGATGTTACCGTGCCGGCAACGCTCGGAGGAAAGGACGTCTCGGAGATCGGCTCCAGAGCCTTTGAAAACAACGACGAGCTCACAAGCATCGCTTTCCCCACAAGCGTCAAAACCATCGGCGATCACGCCTTTTTCAGCTGCGACCTGCTCGAGAACATCGACTTCGGCTCCGGCGTTACGACGATCGGTCCGTGGTGCTTCGAGCAGTGCAGAGCGCTGCAGTCCGTTGAGGTACCCGCAAACGTCAAAAAGCTCGATTCAAGAGCTTTCAGCAGCTGCCCCATCCTTACCACCGTCAAGCTGAACGAGGGACTGGAATACATGGGCGACCGCGTCTTCGCAGGCGCGCCGGTATCGGAGATCTACATTCCCCTGACCGTCACCTACGCGAACGAGACCTTTGCCGAGGCAGAACTGCTGGAGACCGTCAACTTCGCCGAGGGCATCACTGCCATCCCCAACGATATGTTTGAGGACTGCAATTCCATCCGTCAGCTGACCATTCCCGACACCGTCACCCGTCTCGGCAATGATTCACTGTGCCAGATGCGTTCTCTCGAATCCATCGTGATCCCCGACAGCGTGACCGAATGGGGCACCTACGTCCTGTACGAGTGCGATAAGCTCACGAAGGTGACCATCGGCAAGGGCGTCACCAACATTCCCGACAACGCCTTTGGTCACTGCGTCAGCCTGAAAGAGATCACCATTCCCGACAACGTGACCACGATCGGAAACGCCTCCTTCAAGGACTGCTCAAAGCTCGAGAAAGTCACGCTGAGCAAGAATCTTGAGAACGTCGGCAGCTATTCCTTTGAAAGAACCGCCATTAAAGAGCTGACCCTTCCCGCTTCCGTCAAGAAGGGCAACTATTCCTTCTTTAACTGTACTTCCCTGAAAACCGTTCATTTTGACGAGGGCTACACCACGTTCGTCACGGGCATGTTCCGGAACACAGGCATTGAAAGCATCACGATCCCCGAGGGCGTCACCGAGCTGCCCGGCGAGCTGTTCAAGGACTGTCAGAAGCTGACGACCGTCGAACTGCCCTCAACGCTGCGCACCATCGGCTACAACGCCTTTGACAGCTGCCCCGTGCTCGATAACGTCGATATCCCCGAGAGCGTCAAGAGGATCGATTCCGGCGCGTTTGCCGGCACGACGTCGCTGAAAACCTTCACGCTCCACGAAGGTATCCAGACGATGAATTACGGCATCTTCAGAGACAGTGCGCTGACCTCTGTTTATATCCCCAAGACCCTGTCGGCAACCGACGCGCCGTTTACGGGCTCCAACATCACCGACGTCACCTTCAGCGACGGCATTGCCACCCTCAACGACAAGCTGTTCGCCTACGCCGGCAAGCTGACCCATCTGGAGATCCCCGAAACCGTCATCAAGATCGGTAACGAGTGCTTCAGAGGCTCCAACATCGAGTCGATGATCATTCCCGACAGCGTCAAGACGATCGGCAAAAGTGCATTTTCCGAGTGCGGCAACCTCTACGCCGTCGGATTCGGCGCGGGCGTCAGAAAGCTCCCGGAGTATTGCTTCTACGGCTGCCCTGTGCTGCAGAACGTCGTCATCCCCGAAACCGTTGTCGACTTGGAAAACAGCGTCTTTGAGCGCTCGGGTATCAGCTACCAGAGACTGCCGCAGTCGATCCACAGTATTCCCGCCCACGCCTTCAAGGACTGCGCCAATCTCACAGAGGTCGCTTGCTCCGCTCAGCTCGAGAGCATCGGCGACTACGCATTCGAGAGATGCTACAACTTTACCACGCTGAACACCCCTGTTGACGACATCGCCTTCAACAACACCACCTTCAAGGATTGCCCAAAATTCACCGATAAGCGCTTCTATGTGTTCAATCCCGAGAACACCGGTATCGAATCCACCGGCAACATCGGCGTTGACCACACCCTCGTACACTTCACCGTCAAGTATGACATCCGTGACGACTGGGATGACGCGGATATCGAGATGCAGAGGCTTTATCTCAACTTACCCGATAATCTGGAGATCATTCCCGCCTCGTTCGACGCCGAGGGCTTTGCGTTCGACGGCAGCACCTATACGGGCGACTACAAGAGCTTTGATCTCGCGGGCGCCGCAACAAAGGGCACGCTGCACTTCTCGGGCTATCTCAACAGCTCCAACGTCGCGGTCAAAAATGTGAGCGCCGAGGTTGAGTTCCGCCACAAGGGCACCGGTTTCAGAAAGCCGCTTGGCGAGGTTCAGTTCACCACCGCGAAGCTCTCCCTCTTCGCTCCCACTAAGCTGACAGATACCGCCCTTACCGTTTCCGGCTATTCCGTTTCTGCGGACAAGGAAGTAAAGATCGTTATCGCACGCCTGAACAAGGAAGGCGCAAGAGAGGAAGCGGTGACCCATACCGTGACCCCGAACAAGTACACCGGCAAGTATATCTCCGAACCGCTGAGCATCATGCCCGAGGGCAAGGTCGCGGTGAACGGCGATAAGTTTGAGGTTTACGCTGAATGCGACGGCGCAAAGAGCGACGTTTCCACCTTCATCTATGCGCCCGGCGCTCTCAAGATCGTCAAGGCGACCGAGACCGTGAACATCACCAAATTCATCGCGCCTCACGAGACGAACCTCTCTCACGGCAACCAGGCAAACACCTACGACATCACAGGCATTTTCACCAAGGGCGTCAGCCCCGTTGTGAGTATCAATCCGGCGGAAATGCTCAAGTTTGAATTCGATTTTGAAAACGACGAAAACATCTGCGCCATGGTTCTGATGAGCCACAAGGGCGACGAGTGGAAGTTCATGCAGCTCTTCTACGACGCCGAGACCGACAAGTGGATCGGCGAGGGCTACTTCAACATCCTCGACCACGAGCTCGTTCCCGGTCAGACCTATGTTCCCGGCGCACTGAATCTGTTCTGGCTCTACGGCGAACGCAAGGATACGTATAAGTCGGAGTTCTACGGCGAGCCCGGCAAGGACACGGAGCCGGTCGGAGGTCCCGACTGGTTCGGCGACATTACCAAAAAAGAAGTCTTCTACTATGACGCGGACGGCAAGCCTCACGGCGAGCTCGGCGACTATCACGAGACAGCCAGAGACACCGTGATCAATATTCTTATTGATATCGTAAAGGGAGATTGGACTGACGCGGGGAGCGAAGCTGTAACAGGCGGTCTGCATACCTTGTGGCAGTGGGGAAATGAAAACGACAACTTCTTCAGCTTCACCCACGGCGGCGTCCGCATCGGACCCGACGGACTGCCCATCCTGCCCGGCGACGGCGGCGATGTGTACAACCATAACAGCGACAAGGACGGCAAGCAGCGCAACGCGATCGACCCGTCCGGCGTTGTCTACGAGGCTGTCAAGGGCAACCCCGTGGAAGGCGCTACCGCGACCATTGAAAAGTTCAATGAGGAAACCAAAGAATGGGAGGCTTGGAACGCCGCTGATTACGAGCAGGAAAATCCCCTGCTGACCAACAGCGAAGGCGCTTACGCATGGATGACCGACGAAGGCACCTTCCGCGTCACTGTCTTCAAGGAGGGTTACGAAACCCAGACCTCCGAGTCGTTCGACATTCCGCCCGAGAAGCTCGGTCTTGATTTCAGTCTGGTCGACACCACCACCCACGCGACGGCAACGATCACCGCTGACGAAACGCCCGGCGGTTATCTCCTGAAATTCAGCAAATTCATGAAGCCCGAAACCGTCACCACCGAGACCGTCGTTATCGACGGAATGGACGATGTGACGATCACCCCGGTATATCTGAACGAAGGCGACGAATTCGCCGACACCTACGCCATCACCGGCAAGACCACCAAGGCGCAGATCACCTTCAATGTGACCGACGGCGCGCAGAGCTACAGCGGCGTGACCGCTGAGCCGACCACCGAGACGGTCGACGCCGGTATCATCGGCGACGTCAACGGCGACGGCAAGGTAGACGTTACCGACGCGACCTTGTTACAGCAGTACCTCGCAGAAATGGCAGAGCTCTCTCCGGCTCAGCTGGCTGTTGCCGACACCAACGGCGACGGCAAGATCGACGTCACCGACGCGACCGCGATCCAGAATTATATCGCCGAACTGATCGACCATCTGGGCGCATAAACAACCCACTTCGCAGCGTTTCCACCCCTATCGCTGCATAACCATAAAAACCGCTGTCATAGCACAGCGGTTTTTATTTTGGCGATATGTTGGGCTTTCGCATATGAAAGTTGGTATTGAAATCGTAGGGGCGTGCATCGCACGCCCGTCAAACCGCGGTATCCGATTATACCGATGGTTGATTGGAAAAATATACTTTCTGTCTCGGGCGACCAATGGTCGCCCCTACCACTTACCACTTGCCACTAACCACTTACCACTAATCATTTACCACTTACCACTGCGCCGCAGGCGCAACTCACAACAAAGGGCAGGTCAAACGACCTGCCCTTGTATGGTAATGCTTTGTGATTATTTGAGGTAAGTGCCGGTATCGCCGATCTTGCCGGAGATGCCCTTGAAGCCGCTTGCGCAGCAGACATATACTCTCATGTTCGCGCTGCCGACGCTGGGAACCGTCAGGGTGCCGCCGGAAACGGTCTTGACGTCGCCGGTGACCGCGTCGATGTACTTGCCGTCAGGCAGGTTCTTGAAGGTCGCGCCGCCAGAGATCGCTACGCATGCGAGGCTGTCAACGCCGTTCGCGGTGTAACGTCTGGTGAACGCCATGTTGCCGCCGCTCACGTTGGAGGTGGTGTACTGACCTTTCTGGAGAGCAGGGATCGCACGGCGGATCATGTTGAGCTTTCTCACGTGCTGAGCAAGGGGCTTGTTCAGCGTGGTCTGAGCAGCGCCGCTGGCAGTGTACTTGCCGAAATCGGTCGCGGTGATGTTGCCTTCGATGTTGTCGCCGAAGTAAGCACGGCCGGTCTGCGCCAGAGGTGAGTTGGGACCGACGTCGATGATGGCGCCCTTCTGGAACTCGACCTCGGAGCCGTAGTACAGACAGGGAATGCCGCGGAAGGTGAACATCAGATCCATATTCTCAGCCCATGCCTGGGTGCCGCCGATGTAGCGAACCTTCTGGCAGAAGTCGGGAGAATAGTCGTGGGAGTCAACGTAGGTAACATTCCAGGTGGAATCGTTGAAGGCGTGGTCTTCGCCGAGAGCGGTGTTGAACGCCTTGTTCGCGTTCTCGAAGTTCCAGTGCATGGTGAAGTCGATAACGCCGGTGCCGTTCGCCTTGCTGTAGTCGGGAGTGTGATACTTCACGCCCTCGAGCATGGCGTTCTTGCTGGTGTTGGGCACGCTCTTCTGCTGGTACTGTCCGTAGTGAGCCATAGAAGCCTTGATGTTGGTGCCGTTATGTGAGGAATCGGTGCAGGGCGTCTTGCTCCAGTTGTTCATCCACTTGCTGTCGGTCTCCTTCCAGGTGTAGAAGAAGCAGGAGTCGGACGCGCCGCCCTCGTTGATGAACTCACTCCATCTTGCGCAAACCTCACCGAAGATGTAGAAGTTATCATACTTGCTGTAGGTCGGGAAGTAAGCGCTGTTGAGCGTCCAGCGGTTGATATGCTTTTCGGTGTCGAGACGGAACGCGTCAACGCCCATGTCGACGTACTGGGTATAAGCCTGGTTGATGTAGTCCGCTACGGGCTGGTTCTCGGTGTTGACGTCGCGGCAGTCGCCCTCGATGGAGCCTGTCTGCTCGGTCGCCTGTCCCCAACCGGCGTTCTCGGGATCATGGTAGTAGCCCTTGGAGTTGTACTTCGGGTTCTTGGTCGCCTGCATGATGTCCAGACGCGCCTGGAACTGGTCGCCGGGCTTGAGAGAAGCGTAGTTCGGATAACCGGTCGCCATCTCGCTGCCGGGGATGATCTCCATGCAGTCGGCGGAAGCCAAGTCCTTGCTGTAGTTCTTGCGGAACATCGGGCACAGGAAAGTCTCGCCCCAGTTGCCGGTATGGTTCCATACAACGTCCTGAACGATCTTCATGCCCTTTTCGTGAGCAGCGTCGATCAGATCCTGATAGGTAGCGCCCTGGCTCTCGTAACGGGGATCGACCTTGGAGAAATCGAGCGCGTGATAGCCGTGGTAGTCGTAACCGGAGGCGTTCTCAACGACCGGCGTGATCCAGATCGCGGAGAAGCCAAGCGCCTTGATGTAGTCGAGCTTTTGAATCAAGCCCTTGAAATCGCCGCGCCATGCGGGGTCAGAATCGGGGTTGCCGGCGGTCTTGTCATCCCAGCAGTGGACGTTGTTGCCCTTGTCGCCGTCGTAGAAACGGGTGGTGATGACGAAATAGATGGAGTCCTCACGCAGATCGACTCTATCCCATACAGGAGTGGGACCGGGCTCTTTGTTTGTCCAGCGGTTGTTCTTGAGCCACCATTCGCCGGTGTTCTGGGTGTATTCTTCGGACTGCTTGCCGTTGACGACAAAGAGGAAGTTGATCTTTGTCACGTTGCTGAAGGTGTACTTGTAGAAGCCGTTGCCTTCTGCAGTCATGGTCTTACCCGGATAATTGGTCACCAAATTGGTCGGCAGGCTGTTCCAGTAATAAATCGTGGGGGTGCCTGACTCGCAATAATAGTGGATAGTAATACCGCCTGCGCCGACCTCTGCGTCCTCAGCGACGTTCTCGGCGGCATTGACCGCGATAACGCCTGCAGTGCAGATCACGCAAACGGCAAGTATCAGGGCAAGAATCTTCTTGAATTTTGCCATACATTCTCCTCCTTATGATTTGATACATATCCAATATTATTATAGAGGATTTAAAAACAAGTATTTTTCTTATTTAGAAATATAGTTTTTTGCCTCCTGCCAAAATTTCAGCGCAATATTTGTGTAATTTAAATAAAGCACTGCCAACCCTTGACCGCGCAAAATTTTCCCACAAATCGGTTAAACGCAAAAAAGCCGGCACACAGCCGGCTTTCATCCGTCACAGCGGACGGTTCAATACGTATTTCTCGACGGTTTTTGCCACGCCGTCGTCGTCGTTGGTCTCGCAGATGTAGTTGGCGACCTTCTTCACGCCTTCCTCGGCGTTGCCCATCGCCACGCCCATGCCGGCATAGCCGATCATGGTGATGTCGTTGTAGTTGTCGCCGAAGGCGATCAGCTCTTCCCTGCTCATGCCGAGGTGCTCGACAAGCAGCGGCAGCATGGAGCCCTTTGATACGCCGAAGGGCATGATCTCCATGAAATACGGCGCGCTCTTGTAGACGTCGAGCAAGCCGTCGTAGCGCTTTTGCAGCACCTGCTGGTAGCGGTCAAGCTCCAGCGGCTCGCCGGCAAGAAGAATTTTGTTGAAGTCAAACTTCACCGCCCCGACAAAGTCGTCAAAGGTCACCATGTCGGTCTTGCAGACCTCCATCTCGACGTAGGTGTAGTCGTTGACCTTTTTATCCGCGATGATCTTCTTGTCGTCGAAGGTCATCATCGTGATGTTCGAGTCCTTGAGCACCGCGACGATATCGCTGAGATACTCGCGCGGAAACAGCTTGGTCAGGATCGTGCGGTTGTCTGCGCAGTTGATGATCTTGCCGCCGTTGTAGCACATGATGTAGCCGTTGTAGCGGTCGAGCATCAGATCCTCCGCCAGCGGATAAACGCCCAGCGGCTGTCTGCCCGAGGCGATGATCACCCGCTTGCCCTGCTTCTGCGCTTCGAGCAAAGCGTAACGCGTATGCGGCGTGAGTTCTTTTTTGGAATTCGTCAGTGTACCGTCGATATCGACCGCAATCAGTTTGTAGTCCATTTTATCACCGTTTTACTGGATTCACACAATCTATCTATATTATAGCACAAGTCCGCGAAAAATGCAAATTTCGCAGGATTTTACCGGGTGATTAAGCGATAGTATGCTTTCTGTCACGCTTGCCTGACAGAATAATGCATTCCAAAAACACAATGACAAAGCTGACAAAGGCAGCGATTGCCGCTGCCTTATAAATGGCAGGCAGCACCGCCACGGTCACAACGTATGAAAAGTTCTCGCCGGCTATCAGGTTGTGCTGTTTCAGCTCCTCGGTGAGCGCCTGCGCGCGCAGCACCTGAACGATAAGCACCAACACATTGACCGCGTTAGTGGCAAGCAGCGTGCCGATAGAAGCGCGATACCAGCGCGTTTCATGAACCATCAGCTGCGCGTAAGCGATTAAAAACGGCTGCAGCAGCCAGATGAGCGGAAACAAGCCGGGTACATATTCCAGAAAGACCGTCAGCCCAAGCAGGATTCCGACAATTCCTTTCAGCGCTTCCTTGCTTTTATTGGTCATTCAAACCACCTCCCGGCAGCTGACGGACGCCGGCGGTATCGTCAAAGATACCGTCGTCAAGCGGCTCGTCTACAATCAATTCATAAGTCACTAATTGCCGTGTCAGCGTACCGTTTTCGTCAAAGCATTCATAGGCAATCAGCACGCCGGTTTCCTTGTCAATGGTGAGACGATAGGAAACAATATCATACGGCTCCTTAGCGGCGCCCCTGACGGTCAGACACGATCTGCCGAATTGCTCCGTCTCGCCGGTAATCTCCCATGAGTCGGTATCGTACATGCCCATCCGCATGAGAAACGGCTCCGGCTGGTACTGGACATTGGGCGTCCCAAAGAAATTCGGGCGCAGATAATAGGTATAGGGATTCGGGTCGGGCTCCAGCTCCGGCATGTAGCGGCGGCGCTTTGACACATCAACAAAAGCGATATAATCACCGCCGTCCAGAAGATTGACGCGGACGTAATGATCGCGGTACAATTCCTGCAAGCGCCGCTTGGAACGTGCGTTTTTGACCTTTTCCGCAACCGTCGAATCATAATCGGCGTAGGTTGTCCAAGTCTCTGTGCCGCAATCGGCGTCGTAGAACTTGTGATTCTGAAACAGCTGATAGGAAACCGGCTGTCCATCTGCCGAGCAGGTCAGCTCCTTGGCGCGCCGCCTGTCCGCGTCACAGCTGTAGGTGATGTAAAGCGCGCTGTCTTTTGCGTCCGGATTTGCCAGATTCGCCTTGTCAAACTGATAATTGGTCGCCTGCAGCGTGTGAAAGAAATCAGCCGTGTTGCACGCACGGTCAAGTAGGTAGTCCTTGTTGGCGGCGGAGTTTAACGGCTCGTCCGCGTGAAAGGTCAGCGTTCGCCGCCTGTCCGCGTCGGTAAACGTCAGATAAAACAGCGCCCACAGCTCCGCTTCTGTCGGCTCCGCGATTTTCTCCTGCGCCGTCATGGAAGCCTCATCTTTTTGTGCGGAAACATGCTGCGCGTAGAGATACGTTCCCGTTCCGGTTGCCGCCAGAACGCCTGCGCAGGAAAACGCCGCCACCTTGACGCCGATTCCGGCTCCGGCAATTGCGCCGACCTTCGCTGCGGAAGAAACGGCAAGCACCTCGCCCGTACCGAGCGTTACCGCTGTCGCCGCACCGCTTTTTGTCTTTGCTTCGCTGAACAGCGCGTAGGAGAGCATAGAGAACGACAACTCGTCCTTGCCGTAATGTGCAATCACCCTTTTAAGCGCCTGACGCGCCGTATACAGTCGGCTCTTGACGGTTCCTTCTTTGATTTCAAGCAAATCCGCGATTTCCTTCACGCTGCGCTGCTGGTAGTAATACAGAAGAATTACCTCGCGCTGAATCTCCGGCAGCGCGTCCACTGCCGCGCGGATAATGGCGCAGGTTTCCTCTGTTTCCAGACATTCCTCCGGTATCACCTGCGGATTGTTGTCCTCCCAGTCCTCGCGCAATTCCTCCGTCTCTCGCCGCCGCGTCACCAGATTGCGGCAGTGGTTCGCCGTGACGGTTTTCAGCCAGCCAAAGAACGCTTCCGGCTTTTTGACGGCGGAGAGCTTCTCAAAAACCGTTACAAAAATATCCTGCGCCGCGTCGCGCGCCTTGTCCTCGCTGCGGAGCATTTTGAGGCAGTAGTAATAGACGTAGGAATAGGTCATGCCGACAAGCTGCTCCTTCGCCCGTTTGTCACCGCGCTGCGCCTTTTTTACACAGCGCCGCAGCTGCCGCTGATTGACGTCATATTGTGGTTTCTTCATGCTGTCACCGTGCCTTTCTCTTAATACAGACACAGGAAGATGTGTTTTGGTTCAGAGAAACCGCCCGGGAAATTCGGGCGGCAGGTCATCTCATCTGATAGGTTTTCAAATCGACGTGGTGGTCGACGACTTCCACGCCCTCAGCCTCGAGCAGGCGCTGCTGTTCCTCGTCGCCGCCAAAGGCAAAATGCGGCGCAAGCCTTCCCTTGGCGTTGACGACGCGGTGACAGGGTATCACGCCGGGCGACGGATTGATGTGCAGCGCGTTGCCGACAGCCCTCGCCGCGCCGCCGTTCCCGGCAAGCGCCGCGATCTGCCCGTAGGTCGCCACCTTCCCCGGCGGTATCGTACACACCGCGTCATAGATCCGCTCGTAGAAGGACTTATTCTCCATCGCCGTCCTCCGATTTTTTCGCGGAAAGCGCCTTCTCCCTGTCCTCGCGCTGGATACGCGCGATGATGTCGTTGATATCCTCCTCGTCCTCGTCGGGGAAATTGCCGCTGAGGATTCGAATGACATTTAAGAGCTCGTCAAAGAACACCAGCAACAGCAACCCGATGAAAATAATCAGCCCCCATGGCGAGAGGAAAATCTCGTACAGCTTCGTCAGAAACGTGATTTTGGCAATGTATTTCGATTCCACGCGTTCCGCGGAGAGCACCGGGTCTTCTGCGTTATTCGCGTCTCCCTTTGTCCGGAGCACCAGCGCGCCGGCGTCGTCTTTATAAGGCGCTGCCACCACGCGGTGGGTGACGTGCTCGTAGTCAAAATCGGAACCGCCCTCGTAGGTGATGATATCGCCGACGGCGAGCGTATTCACATCCTCCACGTTCTTGCTCAGGAAAACATCGCCGACCTCCAGCGCCGGAACCATGCTTCCGGTCGTAACGCGCTGCAGGGTATAGCCGAAAATGGACGGCGTTTCACCGCGCATACGCATCATCAGCGAGACGACCACGACGATGACCAATATGATGATCAAGCCCCAGCAGATGATATTCTTGGCGATCCGCAGCGCATGGACTGCCTTGACGGCTCCCGGGCGCTTGCTTTCGGGGATTTTATGGTAAATTCTTTCTTTCAGACTCATTTTCATGGCGGTGTTCCTTACGTTGTGATGATTTTATTATAATAAAAAAGGGTTGTAAAAACAACCCTTTTTTAAGAAATTCAGTTAGTTGCCTGCCCAGTAGGTGGAAGCGTCGGCATAATTATCAGAAAGAACAACCTCGTATTTGGTTTCAGGTAAGTTGGTGTCCTGATTATAAGTCAGGTAGGAATAGACGTAATAGGAATACAAACGCATATTCTTACCGTCGTTGGTCGCCTTGTTCTCATTTCCGCTGGCGTATACATACTGATAGGACTGCAATGTGTTGGAATAGCGGAAGGTATCGGCGTTCAGGGTTTTCTCTAACGTGTATTTGTTGTTTTCGTCCTGAACAAGCTGTCCATTCTCTCTGGTGTACTTTTCCAAAGGCAGATAACGGTAGAAGATACCGGTATTCGTTCCGTTCTCAACGTTCTTCGTCACCGGAATTTCAGTGCCATAGGCAACCTTCATAGCATCCTCTTCGCCAAGCAAGCCGGCAAGATTGTCAGCGTCGTACTGCTCTTTGATCTTGGATTTCAGCAGTTCCTGAATAGCGCCCTCGTGTGCGGTGCCGTTACTATCGACATAGCCGGTATCAACCGCGTTCTGGAACGGAACGCCATCCGTCACAGAGTAGTAGACCACGCCACCACCGACAAAGGTAACCTCATCATAGGGAACGTTGCGATCGTTAAGCACCTTTGTTGGGTCAAAGAAGTCCGCAATATAGAAGTTTTGGAGCAGATATTCCAGCGACAGGGTCTGGGGATCTCCGTCCACGATCACCGTCTTGTCCCTGTGCGTGACCTCATAGTGCGAGAAGGCTACCTCGGAACGGTTAAAGTTTCCTTCATACGCTTCCGTTTCGATTACAAGATAGGTATCGCCCTTGACACGGAACTTGTAGTTGCTTCCGGTTGCAAGCAACGGCGCATTGGCGGTTGAACGGTCATTTTCAGAAACCGCATACCATTTTGCCGCATTGCTCACCGTCAGGTCGGCATAATCCTGATAGGTGTAGCCGTATTGATCCTGCCCGGTCAATCCGGCAGTCGCACTGTTTGTCTTTTCGACCCAGTTATTATTCTGCCATACATAAACATGGTAATACTTTGGTGTCTGCTTCAGCGCTACCGTAACAGTGGCTTTATAGATCGTTGTATCATCGCCGTTGCTGATGGAAATTCCGTTGACATCAACCTCATAATTGTAATAATTGTTATTCAGGCGAAGCTCGCTGTTATGGTCTGAACGCGCGCCCAGCGCCTTGACTGCTTCAGCCATCAGGTTGTTTGCGTTGATTTTCGTGGCACCCTGCGTTGTATTCTTAGTAGAAACAAGACCTCTCACTTCATAGCCGTCAACAGTAAAGGATTTTTGTTTATGGCTCGCCGCGAAGTTTTCGTTTGCAGGATCCTCATGACCGGCGTATCCTGCGTCATAGGGATAATTGATTCGAGTTTCGTGTGTTTCTTCATTTATCTCAACTACCTGAGGATCATACTCAAAATAGTCGAAGATAAAGTTCACGTCTACATACAGGTAGTTGGTAAATATCGCGGAATAAACCGTATATGCAGGGTCAAACACCATCTGAGTAGTTTCCAGCGTTTCTACGGCGTTTTCAATTTTCTTGCTTGTGGAATAGGTGACCGATTCAGGGGCAGAATTTGGTTGATTTCTGCGTTCCCAATGATCAAAACCGAAACGTTCGCCGTTATCTCTGTGGATAGATTTGGTCGTTGCCGCGCCCGTCAGCGTAATGCCGTCATAATTATTAAAGAGACTATTCGGCTTCGCGTATTTAACGGTATAGGAAATATATCTGTCCCCTACGCCAGTCACATTCACGCTGCTGTCGGGTGTAATTATGGCAGAGTTTGCGGCAGAGGCAACTCCCTGGATACCGGTAACCACCACAGAAGCATTGATCCTGCCGTTCTCCATGTCAAAATAACCCGGCTGATAGGAGGTTCCGTCTACTTCGACCGTGGGGATATTTACGGTGTAAACCGCACTCTCGACAGACATAATGTAAAAAGCGGAAAGTGTGCTTGGATCATGCACCGTTATCGGAATGGTATAGGTCACAGAGTCAGTCACTCCGCTGACTGCTTCTGTAATCAATGCGCCAATCGAACTATAAATGGTGACTGTGATATTCACCGGGGTATCCTCTCCGGTTGCCGCATTATACGTGGACTTCGATGGCGTGATGATACCGGTGGTTGTATTAACGCTGACCGTCGAGCTATCAGAAGTCTCATACGCTAGTTTCGCACCCGTAAATGCGGTCGGCGCAACGCTGATGGTCGGGGTTGCACCGCTGGGCAAAACATTGGTGGAGACCCGTTCGACGTATCTGGTATACCCCGGAATCACCGCGTCTTCTCCCTTGGCAGCTTCATAATCATTGCCGGATTTTCCCAGTGTGTAAAAGTTACCTTTGGCGCCAGAACCTGTAATGTTGGTTGTTTGCGCGTTTGGTGTATCATTATTAGAAAAATTATCGCTTTTGCTCCAGCCGCAGAACAGGAAGTTATCGACCGTCTTGTCAACGTCGGCATAATAATAGAAATAATCATCATTACAGCCGAGGTAGGTCATGTGGGTCGTGCCGCCATAGGTGAAGCTGCCGCTGGTAACGGTTCCCCATGTGTAAATACCGATGGTTGTCCAGCCGCTGTGATTAGCGTTAGTGCCCCAAGACTTTGGCTTGGCAAGATAAATCCTTCGCGTATTGCCGCCGGTCGCCGTGTGGGTCGAAGTCTTGACGACCTGTGTGAGCGCAGGTTCGTTTACCGCCTCCAGCCACACCTCCTTCGTTGCATGACTAATGAGTTCTCCCAGCTGTGTAGTTCCCAACTGCTGCACCGGTTTTGTTTTACCGTTATGGGTTACCTGAATCTTGATGGGATCATAATTGTTGCCTGATTTGGTCAACGGCGTGTGGATCGTCGCAGCATATACCGTGGTGCCCTGTTGCTGATCGCTGATTGTCAGTGTTTTGCTGCAATTCTGATTGTTTTTATCCTTTAGAACAATTCCGTCGTTGCTCAACAAGGTCACTGTTACATCGTTGTTCATGGCATTGTCATGCATGTCCACATAGTAAGTAACGTCGTATTGCAGAATGACGTTAGCGGTAACAGTCGCTGCTTCTGCCCACATGGTAAAATAGCCGACATTCGTTTCACCGATACGCGTGACATTGGGTGCGTCGCTGCCGCTGATGGAAAAGCTCTGGAGCACATAGCCGTCTGCGGGAATATATTCCACATAGACCGTCTGCTGATAGGTCGCTTTTTGTATTTCGGTTCTTTGATTATCGTTTCTGTCATAAAACGTTACGGAACCGTGGTTGGGTGATACCAGTCCTGTTAGATTGTATAGGATCTTATGGGCAGTTACCTCGATCGTCGTATTGGTAGAGGGCATCACAAAGGTTTTGTCGGTACCCTCTGTTAAGCTCAACTCAGACGGAGCAATCGAATCCACCGCGCAGCCGGTTTTATGATTCACGCTATAGGTCACGGTTGCGCCGACAGGAACCGTCAGTGTACCGGAACCCGGCGTAATCGTGCTGTTATTGTAGGAAGCCGACGCGGTAACCAGATCGGTGTCTGCGGAGAGCGTAACCGTGCGGTAATCGACATGCTTCTTAAACAGCGCATAATAGGCGCCGCTTGCGCCGGGTGTAAACGTATAGTCTGTGGTTGTAGAGACGCGATTTGCGTCCGTAAAGGTCGTGCTGCTGTACCAGCCGACAAAATCATAATCCGAAGCAGGCGTCGCCGTCAGCGTGGTCGAATCTCCTTTGGTTACCAGAACACTGCCCGGCACCGTACCGCCGGTAGAGCCCTCCTGCGCTGCACTGTACGTATTGCTCTGTAAGTTAAAGGTTCTAAAGTAAGCGGTCGTCTCAATTGCCCACTGGCTGTCAGTAATCGTAATCTTACCTTTAGGGTTTCCGGTATTTCCCTTCGTCTGGTCGATTGTGATGGTATAGGTTTTACCTTTTGCAAACTTAATAGAACCGCCGGGATTTCCGGAATCCAAAACCTGAACATAGCAATTATCTTCGTCTGCGATGCCATCGTCCGTGATCGAATAGTCGTTGCCGCTTTTATTGTAATAGGTATTTCCTATTCTAAACGCGTAGCGACCTTGGGCATAACCCTCCGCGTCATTTTTATACACGCCAAGATACGGACTGTCTCCGGAATCTGATTTTGTAGTGAAAGTTAGCCGGTAAACGCCGGGAGTATCTGTAGGCGTATTGATCGCGAACGTAGCGTTATACGCTGTCCAATTTTCACTGCTAGGACCGCCTACCAGACGGTTGACCTTACCGCACAGGCTATAAATCGGTTTATAGACTGTCAGCGTCACCGCAGAACTGTCCGCGCTCAATTCATCACCGTCGACGGTATAATACTCGTCCATGCCCTGCTTAAGCTCCGCAGTCACAGAGAGACTGTTGGAACCGCCGCTGTACTTAACCGTTGTATACGCGGTCAGCGTAAACGTTCCTTCGTTGTCAATCCCCGCAGAAGCTGTAGCGCCGTTCAGCGTGAAATCGCAGGCGTTTTTTAAATTATCATAATTATCTACGGTGACCGTGACGTCTGTATCCGTATCGTTCGCTGTGCTTTTATTTAGTGAAATATCCGGAGCAAGAAGATTGGTGCGATTGACTGTCAAAGAAGCCGCCGAAGAGGACGGAGAAGTATTATAGGAGATCGTATTGCTCGGAACTGCCTTGACAGTATAATTTGCCGTGTTGCTGTATTTGGCGTCAATCGAACAGGAGTTTGTTGTCACCGTAGCAATTTTTGATGAGCCCTTGTATACTTCGTAGGATCCGGCGTTTTCAACCGTGTTCCATTGCAAGGTAGCCGTACCGGTTGGCGAAGCTGTAACCGTAGCAGAAGCAAAGCGAACGTTCGTCGGAGCGGACAGGGTTGCCTTGGCTACGCTTAATGAAGCTCCGTCAGACTTTGCGGAGTCATTATAGGAGACCGTATTATCTGTTACAGCCCTCACATAAAACGTGGTGTTGTTTTCCGCATCGGACGTCAGCGTATAGGAGCTGCCGGTGAATGTTTTAAAGGGCGTTTCGCTGTCTCCGCGATATAAGGCGTAATGGTCAAATCCGGCAGATGCACTGACCGTGTTGTGGTTCGATACCGTCAGGGTCGCAGTGTTTGCAAGCCCAACGATCAGTGAGCTTGGCTCGATCGAAACGGACGGCTTGACGAGCGTTTCCTTTGTGACACTCAGCGATGCGCCGTCAGATTTTTCCGAATCCTGATAGCTGGTTGTATTGTTTGTTACAGCCCTCACATAAAACGTGGTGTTGTTTTCCGCATCGGACGTCAGCGTATAGGAGCTGCCGGTGAATGTTTTAAAGGGCGTTTCGCTGTCTCCGCGATATAAGGCGTAATGGTGAAATCCGGCAGACGCACTGACCGTGTTGTGGTTCGATACCGTCAAAGTAGCTGAATTGGATAAGCCGGTTGTAAGCGCAGCAGGCGCAATGGAAATCTCCGGCTTTGTCAGCACTATTAGATCCGGCTCCATGGTCGCGGTAATCGTATGCGCCGCTGTAAAGCTGTCGATGGTGTAGGTATAGCTTGAATTCGCTCCTTCGGCAGCTGTAATCGTGTTATTATTATCCTCCAGCGATGCGATCTTATAGCCGTTATCCGGCGTGATAACCACATCCACATTACTGGTGCCGTGTTCGATCAACACCGGCGAAGTGGTTGAATTATTATATTTTATTGAACCGTGTTCCGGCTGAGCAAAGGTTAGATTATAGTTTTTTTTCTTAAAATAAGCGGTAACTGTTACATTCGAAGTTGGCATTGAGTAACCGCTGTAAGAATTATTGGAAAAACTCGATGCATTAACAGTCGTCTCTACATTTGTTGAATCATTTTTTATTTTTACCGTTTCTAATTCATAACCGGTATCAGGCAAAACATTTATAGTCAGCGCAGAATTATTACGCATATAGGTTCCTTTAATATAAGTTCCGCTTGTCGTTACCGTTCCACCTATGTTACCATTTACAGCGGTTGAAGCTTTATATAGCTTTCGAAAATGCGCAAACAGAGTACGCGTTCCAGTTACTCTCCATGAACCAGTATTTGATACAGCATTTCCTCCTACAGACTCTGCCCATTTGACAAATTCATAATTTGCTGCTTCAGACGAATACTCCCATGTGGCGGTACCCGTTTTAACCGCATTTTCATATTTAATTTCTGTGTAACTCGTATTACTGTTAGACTCGGAGCTGCTGATTGAAGTTTCTCCAGTCCAGTATTTTGACTTAACAGTTACCTTACCACCATTAGTACCAGAAGTCTGCTGCGTATAACTACTTCCATCATCGGATAACGCTACCTTTGCATACAAATCTACCTTATAATTACTAATATTATTTATGGCGTTACTGCTATACTCTCCGCTAACAGAACCGTTATTGCCCGATGGCGTGAAATAAGCGTTTCCGCCAGTGAAATCCCAACCAAATGAACCGGCATAATTCGAATTTGGCGCGCAATTATTGCCATTGGTTCCGGAAGACTTTGTAAAAAAGTATCGGTGCACATTCGTTGAAGTTCCAGATACATCTAAATAATATAAATGTGTGCCTGAAATATTTTGCATTGCCTTCCATTCGTACCAAGCGCTATCGTTATCATAGTTAATTACAAGATACGCTGAACCCCAACCGGTATTCGTATCATCAAAATAAATACGTCCGCTTTTATAACTGTAAGCATTGACCTGTACAACACCAACAGTTATACACGAAACTAGCATCAGCAACGTCAGGACTACAGAAATAGTTCTTTTGGACATGCATCTTATTCGTTTTTTCATAGCGATACCTCCGTCTGGGGAATTCCAAACTATCGAAATGTCTTGTCGGACAAACAGTCAAAGGGCATACCTTTTCATAATTATACATTTTAATTTTAACATATAATCTATTTTATATCAACACTAACTTGATCGTTTTGTGATATTTTCCTCTATTTTTGGAGAGTTGAATAATTAAACGATTAGATTTTTGCCTTTTATAACAAAAACACGATCCGTCGCACTAAAAAAAGGAGCGCGTACAAAGACGCGCCCCTTTGCTTTGCGAACAAGGTATTTGCTGCCGAAAAACAGTCGCTATTTTGTATAATAGATTCCAGAAAAAGCACAAGTGCCGGAATCATTCTGAAGATACCAAATTATCTCAAATTTTCCGTCCACTTCCTTATTTGTGGTCGGGTCGACGGTTTTGCCCGGCACAAGCACGTTTGTCGCGATCGGCATGGAATCAAGAGTAACGGGATTGACTGCCGAAGTCGACAGGATTTTGGTGTCTCCTAAAGAGCCGGTGATCGTTGTTGAGAAAGTACAGCCTGAAAAACCAAGAAGGGCTGTTATATAACCGCTGTTCTCGTTGATCGTTGCTTTGGAATCATCGTCGTCGGCAGAATAAAGCGCCTTCTCACCGGTATAATGAACGTTGCGGTTAAGGGAAATATGAGCATGCTGACCCGGCGCCATTGTCACCTCATCAAAATAGGAATTAACACTGATACCTCCCGGAATATTAAACGTCGCGTACTGAGCGGTACCGGTGTTGTCGTCATCTGTAGAACCGGTGAGATAATAGCCAGTTTCCGCATGAATATTGGTGATGGTTTTTGTTCGGTACCAATTCTGCTTAACCGTTACATTCGCGCCGAGCTTCGTGATGCCGTTGTCGTTACCGTCAGTCGCGAAATAAAACTCAGTAGTGTTCGACGGCAAATCGACATAGTAGGTTTTCGTAATCTTGTCTTCGCTGAGAATGGACTCCTGTTTTGCCAGCACATCCGCATTAGATGATTTCGTTAGTCTTCCCTGGGTGGAAATGAAGGATTGATTGCCCGTATAGATGGAATATGCCGCGTTTGGTGAATCAGTTCCTTCCAAGCAGATATAACCATTACCGCTTTTGGTCGTGAACACAACGTAATGCTTTGCGGACGCGTTATTCCACTTGTTCGCCCTATCCCACTGAAAGTATATGCGAACGATATTGCTGTTGACAAGGTGTACCGAGGACGATATTCCCTTGTGCGTCAGGCTTGGCGCGATAGTGCCGATATAGCTTTTCGGATTATTTGAATAATCCTTCAAATACAGATTAACATAGACAGGGGCAGTGCCTGAATTGGTAAAGGTTGTGCCGAAGTATTGCGTATGTCCGCTGGTAACAGTGCCGCTCGTGTTGGTTGCTAAAGTGCCGTTGACCTCGCTGGAATTCTCCGCGTACTGCTTGTTGCCCTTTTCGTCATAATAGAGCTTGTTACCATCCATACGGAACATTTTTGTCTCTACGGACGAGACAGAACCGGCGGAAACAGGAAGCTTGTTTTTGACATATGACATCTTGTTTCCTGTCTGGCTGCCGCTGTGGTTATACCACGAAAACGTGGAAGGGATCATTGCAACCGCGCCCATCGCCAAAATCAGGAGCAGCGCAATTAGCTTTTTTGTTGTTTTCATGGTATCACCACCTTTACGTTATCATGAAGAAGGTACGAATCCTACTCTAATTGTATCTTGATTTTCTGATAGAATCTTAAACTCAAAAATACCGGATTCATTACATGTTAAAATCAATTCGCCGCTGTCAAACGTATGGAAATCGAAGTTTTGCTCATTGCCGCTATTTGATAAGCGTTTTGTGTTATTATCGCCAGACTTATATGTTGTGGAATTACCGCCGCTGACCTTTACAATTTGGAAACTGTAAGTCTTGCTCGACGACAGAGCGATTTTGAATTTTGTTTCTGAGTTAGAATTTGTGAATTTGATATATCTTGAAGTTCCGTCACCGAGAAGGTCGCCGTATACGTAATATCCGTCACCGTCCAGACCCGTTATGATTGGATATTCAGTAGGCTGTGTCGGTTCGGTTGCCGCAGTGGTCGCAGCGGTTGTGGTTTGCGTTGCCGTTCTTCCCTCTTCTTCTATAACGCCATACCATTTTCCGTCACCCGGATTGTAGAAGCAACCGGGGAAGACATTAAGAATCGACGTCTGATGACTCGTTCCGCTTGAGCCATTATTGAATATGAGGTGATTATAAATAGTAGAAGTACCGGTTCGACCAGCGTCAGACTCCATTACAGGAGAAGATCCATCTCGCCATGTTACGTCGGATTGGCCATTATCCTTCAATCTTGTCATTTCATGACCCGGCCAAAGAGCGTTTTTGTTAGGCGTTGAATTGCCGTCATACATATAATCGTATGCATTTTGTGCGTCGCCCAGTATGTTGCCGCACTTGACAAGGTAAAGCATGTCAATATCCTTGGTTCCGGCTTTCCAATAACCCCAGCCTCTGGTCTTGTCAGAACTCGTATTAAAATCAGCAGCAAAATGATATTCTGTTGCATCAACAGAGTAAAGACCGGTGGACTGCAACGGACGGCGCTGCGGATTCTCATGATTCCAGCTGTCGTAGCCAAATGTTCTTCTCAAATTATCCGGGCCAAAGTATCTGAACTGGATTTTGGAAGAGCTGACGGGAACATAAGCCTTCCACGGCGTATTCGTATTCGTGTCCGCACGATACATTTCATAAATATAGGTATCGCCCGAGGTATCCTCATCAGAAAAATCCTTGATGTAGAGTGCTCTGCCGGAGCCTTTTTCCGCAAAATCTGTGTTATTATAGTGGGAATACACGCTGATTTCTACAACGTCACCCCAAGTGCCGTAGCCTTTGTTGGTAATCGGTACTTCAGCTTCACCAAAATATCCGTTAGCGGTTTTATCCTTGGAACCGCCGTAGAGCGTATAGGTTGCGTCAATATAAGTGTTCGGTGTATAGGTTTGCCACCAGTTCCAGCAAAAGACATTATAATCGCTTCGCTCAACCGTGCCGTCATCATTATTAAAACCATTGTTGTTACACCGGTAAAGAATCATTTTTTCATTATTGTAAACCAGCGGAACATCAACATAGTAATTATCAGTGTCTTCTACTCTTGTCAGCTCCGAAAACAAGCCGTCGTCGTGGAACGCCGTTCTTGTCCAGTGGCTCGGATCACGATCCCTGTCCGCGAGCAATTCCGGGAACGTGAGATAAAGCTTTGCCGGAGCTTCTTCCGGATCATTCAGCCAGCTTTGACCAGCACCGCCTGTAGTCCTGTCGACAATCGAGATTCGCCGGCTGTACGCCCACGAAGACACAAGGCTAAAACTGACGTCACAAGAGGCAGAGTTAGCGCCCGAACCCGATGCAAATCCATTTTCCAGCCAAATCTTGATAGTCAAATTGACAGTATTGCCCTTTTTGATGGAAAACAGAGTATTGCTGTTATAACCACGATCCTGAGTAGTATTTAAATTATTGCCAGGATCGTAGTACATATATTTTGCGGTTTGTCTAACGCCGGCTAATGTTCCGGGAGAAGCTCCGGTCATTCCACTTGCTACGCCACTGCTAGAATATACCTGCGTACTGCCGTCGACAATAATAGCGTAACGAGCGTATTGGTCGAGAGAAACGTTCGTTCCGTGCATCTTGATGTTAGGAAGATTCTCAAACCAGAAATCAACATTCGCGTCCGGAGAACTCACTTTGGCAGTAAAGCTGATGTAATTGACGTTTTCATCATCTTTATTGCCTTCACGATAGCCGTTTAAGACGGACTGGTTTGCGCTGTCTGTTGCGTATGTCGGAAAATAGAAATGCTCGCCGTCGCTGTAGCATCCGGAAAGGTGCATACCACCGGACTCATAGAAATAACCCTTCTTTTCGTTGATACCGTCAACATTATTCGTTTTATTCCAAACCGGAGCCCCGCTTGCATTAGACGCGCCGTCGTATTTGGTGTGCCTTTTTTTCTCGCCGTCTTCTGTATACTGATAAACCAGATCTGAATCATTATACTGGTTCCAGTAATTCTCCGAATCATCCATACTATTGTCCGGATTCACAAGATAGTCTCCCATGTTATAATCTTTCAGCACGTTGCCGAGATTGATGGAGTTCTGCGTGCGATTGATTACGATATCGGAATTGATGTCCACGCCGGTTTTCAGCGGAGCGCCGTTTTTTGCAAGAGTGTCGTTATTAAATTCAATTTGTTTTACGTCGTCAATCCAGCTGTAGGTAACGCCTACGACTGTTACGGCTACCAATAAGAGCGCCACAACGGACAGCGCTATTTGGGAACTTTTTGATTTTCGCATTGTGGCACCTCCTTTATTGGTTTATTACCAGTCGTCGTCGTCAATGATGCCGCTGTCGTGACCTTCGCCGTGGGTCGCTATTTCACCGTCATACCAGTGTCCGCACGAACTCAGACCGTTGATAGTATCCACAAAATAGGTCGTCGCCGTACCGCGGTTTAGTGTTGACGCACCGCTTGACGTTTGCTTCCATTCATAGACAGGCGTATTATTACTGTCATTAATGATCTGGAATTTGATATCATTATGCGCAATACCGGGAATACTGCATCTCCACTTGGTGTTATCGCTTGGATCAACCTTCTGCATGGTAAACTTCATATTCTCCGTAACCTGAATCTTTGCGCTGTTGGTGTAGGTATAGGTATAATTCAGCACCAAGGAATACTCAGGATTATCTGACAAAGCAGTCGCAGTAGCGTTGTTTTGAGCACCGGTATCAAAAATAATATCTACCGTGTTATCCCAGCATGTGGTGAATTTCAGGTTCAAAACCAACTGTTTCAGCATAACAAAGTTGCTGACACAGTTCGTTGTATCCGTACCCTCCAACCAAATGATCAGTGAAAAAGGTCGGGTTTCACCCTGATTCAGCACGGCAAGTTCGTGCTTGCCGTAGGAATAATCCTTGAACGGCACAGCAACCTGACCGCTGCTTTCCAGAAATCGTCCGGTGGAGCGGTCAATATCCTTTACCGCTTCAACATAGCATGGATTCATCTGCGATGTAAAAACGACTGGCGCTTCCATTCCGTCATAATAGATGGCGGTTCTCAATGCTTTTTCCGCTTTCGCAGCGGCTGCCTGATAGTTTTCTAATGCGGCACCGGAAAGGTCGTCCGGCACATCAATTTTAAGACTGGTGTCCTTGTCTAGATAAATCGTCGTATTATTTGCTTCGGCAGTCAAATTAAAATCCAACTGCACATAATCATAATTTCTGTCTCCCGCATTTGCGCTGCGGAAGGTCATGTTCGAGGTTTCGTTGGAAAAATCAGTTCCGTCTGTCGGGAAAAACAGATTTCTTCCGTCTACAGACGACGCGGGAAGCAGGAATGAATCATCCTTAAATTTCTGTATGCTGTCGCCCAGGTCATTGACGCGGAGGCCGTTGCCAACCGAAAGGTTTACATTTTCCGCGTTGCCCGTTGATTTTGACAGCGCGAACCAGCAAAAGGTGCCTGTTATCAAAACCACAGCCGCAAGAATCAGTGAAATTATAGACAAAACAAGCTGCTTTTTACCGGTTTTACGCGAAGCAACCGCTTTAGAAACGATTGAGAGATACCTGTTTCTAAATTTGCCCATCATTTCACCTCTTTTCGTTTTTTTCTTTTTAAATGTTATCCTTCAAAGTTCAACACAAGGCTGAACACACCGGTATTCATCGACCGACGCGCTTCTGCGTCCTCGCCCTCTATCCATATATTCAGCGAATATTTATAGACGTAATACCCTGTAGTTTCGCGGGTATCGTCTATATCCTCTGGCTCAAAAGTTATATCGGAAGTATTCTGAGATTCGAAATCAATATCGGCGCTTTGACCTAAGGTTGGATAGAGATTGCCGTTTTCAAATGTGTTCGCAGTAACTTTGCTCACCTTAAAATACGAAGGACGAAAAGTTGTTTCATTGTTTACGTCTTCTGCAGTCGTATATGCTTGATCAAAATATTGCTGATATTTCAGCCCTTTTTGTATGTTGGACTCCGTTTTACCTTTGTAAAATGTATGGCTATAGTTCTGTGCGGCAATTTCGTCAAGCTGCGCACCGGTCAATCCATTCCGATAACTTGAATCCTGGTTACCTGAGGGAAGAATTCCGGTGTAGAGCCGCCATTCATTTTGCTTATTGCTAGTATGCAAATACAAATCCGGTCTCGGCAGCCAAAGGAATTTTATCGCGGCACTATCATTCCAAGTTCCGTTGTTTGTTCCATTATAATACGTTGTTTCCCGATTGTTGTCATCTCTGTCAACGCCGTTAAGCTGAGCGCCAACCAAGGATACCCGCATCGCGCCTACGACCGCGTCAGCGGAAAACGCTTCCGATGATTTTTCTCCGGCGCCATAGGAGCTGTGCCGATAAACATTCGCGCCAGTAAGTCCCTGCGCCGTGGTTTGCGATGGCTTTTCCCCGATACCTTTCTCTGAACCAGCAGCCAGATAGGAGTCAGCAGCTACATTCAAATTATTGGTTCTGGCTCGGACATAAAAATCGAGAGAAATATAATTATACTGGTCGTCGTCATTCGCTATTTCGTTCGTTAATGCTTCTCTGGTAGACAGACCTTTGGCCCAAGTGGAACTGGCAATCACCTGTCTGCCGTCCTTCAGACCTTTTGCCGCCTCAAAATCCGGAATCACAAACTGTTCTCCACTGCTGGTAACATCCTTTACCAAATTTTGAAGATAGCCGGACTTTCTAAAATCAAGCGTAGGGCTCCACGCCTTGTTGTTGAGAGGAACCTCGCCGGTTTCTGGATCCGGAACCGCCAGCTCGATCAAATCGCCGGTCTTAGCTCTCACATAAATCCCCTCTGCTTCTGCTTTGGTATTTTGCGAAAACCACGCAAAAATCGCAACAAGAATCGCAGCCAGCGTCGCAAGCATCATTATTAAGTTTTTAGCAATCATGAAGCGCCTGCCGCTGCCTGTTTTCTTGCTCATATTTAACCTCTGTAGAAGTAAATACCTAACGCGGATTTTCCGCTTTTCTGCGATTTATTGTGGAAGGTCTGTGTCGCCGCAAAGTTCGCTGCGGATTTGAGGTAGGCAGCGAAATTGCTGACGAGATTTTTGTCTACGGATTTATACGTGAGGTACGCGCAGGAGGTGTCGGCGTTCTGCAGATTCTCTGCGACTGCCTCCCGGCATACGTTGATATCGGTGGTGTTACGGAAATTCCGGATGACCTGCAGCTTGTTGTGCGAACCGGAATAAAGGGTGACCTTCTTGCCGTCGCCGATGATGTAGAGGCACTGCAGGTTCTTGCTGTTCGGCAGACGGCTCATATCCTCGCCCTGAGCGGCAAGCGAGACCGCCTTCATGCCCTGTACGCCCAACGCGCCGACCGGGAAGTCGAACTTGAACAGTCCGTCGTTGCCGCGGTCGATCTTGAGTTCCTTCTTGTACATCGTCGCGGCGGCGCTTGCCTTTTTGTTGGCTTCGCGGATCTGCGTCTGCGCCTTTTTGTCGGCTTCCTTCTGAACCGCCTTCACGCGGCTGTCGGCTTCCTTCTGCACAGACTTCACGCGGCTGTCGGCGTCTTTTTGAATCTTCGCCTTTTCCGTTTCCTTCTGTTTATCCAGCTTATCAAGCGCTGCCTGATTTGCTTTTTCAAGGCGTTCACGCTCGGTGTTCTGAGCCGCGAGCATGGCTGCCTTTT